>CP032508.2:3540000-3717500 GCA_009497875.2 gamma proteobacterium SS-5
CAAGGGGGTGGTGTCCCAGCGTCTGGTACGCGGGCTGGACAAGAAGCGGGTACCGGCGGTGGAGGTGCTGCTGCTGACCTCCTACATCAGCGAGCTGATCCAGAAGGGCGAGATCCACGGCATCAAGGAGGCCATGGAGCAGGGCGGCCAGCGCGGCATGCAGACCTTCGATCAGGCCCTGTTCGAGCTGTACACCAACCAACAGATCAGCCTGGACGAGGCGCTGAAAAACGCCGACTCGCGCAACAACCTGTCGCTCAAGATCCGCCTCAACGAGGGCGGCAACAGCGCCGTGAGCGAGGATGAGCTCATCATGCACCCGAATGAATAACCCATCGCCACCAGCAACCAGGGAAACCCCGGCATGAAAAACACCCACGAGCTTAACAGCATCAGCGAAATGTGCGAGGCGGACAGCCACAACCAGCTTACCGACCTGGACCCCCTGGGCATGGACAGCGACAGCCTGATCCAGGACTTTCGCCACTACTTCACCCACACCCTGGGCCGCGACCGCCGCTGCTGCTCCAACCACTATTACTACAAGGCTCTGGCGCAGACCCTGCGCGACCGCCTGATGGAGCGCTGGAAAAACACCCGCTACGCCTACGACGAGGGCAACTGCAAGCGCACCTATTACCTGTCCATGGAGTTTCTCATGGGCCGCGCCCTGCGCAACGCCATGCTCAACCTGGACGTGGAGGCCGACGTCAAGGATGGCCTGGAGGAGCTGGGCATAGTGATGGAAGACCTGGTGGAGATGGAACACGACGCCGGTCTGGGCAACGGCGGCCTGGGCCGCCTGGCGGCCTGTTTTCTGGACAGCTGCGCCACCCTGCAACTGCCGGTCACCGGCTACGGCATCCGTTACGAATACGGCATGTTTCGTCAGGTGATCGAGGACGGCTATCAGCTGGAGGAGCCGGACCACTGGCTGCGCGACGGCAACCCCTGGGAGCTGGAGCGGCCGGAATACGCCCAGCGCATCCACTTCGGTGGCCGCACCGAGCATTTCGTTGACCCCGAGGGCAAGCACCACGCCCGCTGGGTGGATACCCACGACGTGCTCGCCGTGCCCTTCGACAACCCGGTGCCCGGCTACCGCAACGGCACGGTCAACACCCTGCGCCTGTGGAAGGCGGCGGCCACCGACGAGTTCGACCTGGACGAATTTAACGCCGGCGACTACGCCGACGCAGTGGAGGCCAAGAACCAGGCGGAGCATATCTCCATGGTGCTCTACCCCAACGACGCCAGCGAAAACGGCAAGGCCCTGCGCCTGCGCCAGCAGTATTTCCTCGCCTCCGCCAGCCTCAAGGACGTGATCCGCGGCTGGAAGCGGGCGCACAAGGACTTCAGCGAGTTTTCCAGCAAGAACTGCTTTCAGCTCAACGACACCCACCCGACCATCGCCGTGGCCGAGCTGATGCGCCTGCTGGTGGACATAGAGCGGCTGGATTGGGACGACGCCTGGGAGATCACCAGCCAGACCATGGCCTACACCAACCACACCCTGCTGCCCGAGGCCCTGGAGCGCTGGTCGGTGCCCCTGTTCAAGCAGCTGCTGCCGCGTCTGCTGGAGGTGATCTACGAGATCAACGCCCGCTTTCTCAGCGAGGTCTCGGCGCGCTGGCCGATGGACACCCAGCGCCTGGGACGCCTATCGATCATCGAGGAAGGCCCGGTCAAGCAGGTACGCATGGCCCATCTGGCCATAGTCGGCAGCTTCTCGGTCAACGGCGTGGCGGCGCTGCACTCGGAGTTGCTCAAGCAGGGCCTGTTCCGTGATTTCTATGAGATCTGGCCGGAGAAATTCAACAACAAGACCAACGGCGTCACCCAAAGACGCTGGATGATCGCCTGCAACCCCGGCCTGACCCAGCTGCTCAACGAGACCATCGGCGAGAGCTGGGCCTATCAGCTGGATGACCTCAAGGGGCTGCGCCAGCAGGCCAGCGACCACGCCTTTCAACAGCGCTGGATGGCGGTGAGACGGGAAAACAAGGTACGCCTGTCCAACACCATCTGGCGCGATTGCGGCGTCAAGTTTGACCCCGACGCCCTGTTCGATGTGCAGGTCAAGCGCATGCACGAATACAAGCGCCAACTGCTCAATCTGCTGCATGTGCTGCATCTGTACGACCGCATCAAGCAGGGCGATACGGAAAACTGGACGCCGCGCTGCGTGCTGTTCGGCGGCAAGGCCGCGCCCGGCTACGCCCGCGCCAAGCAGATCATCAAGCTGATCAACAACGTCGCCCGGGTGGTCAACCGCGACCGTCAGGTACGCGAACTGTTACAGGTGGCCTTCCTGCCCAACTACCGGGTCACGGCCATGGAGATCATCGCCCCAGGCACCGACCTGTCCGAGCAGATCTCCACCGCCGGCAAGGAGGCCTCGGGTACCGGCAACATGAAGTTCATGATGAACGGGGCCCTGACCATAGGCACCCTGGACGGGGCCAATATCGAGATCCGCGATGCCGTGGGCGAGGAGCACTTCTTCCTCTTCGGGCATAGCGCCCAACAGGTGCAGGACCTGCGTCCGCACTACAACCCGGAGCACTTCATCCAGGGCGACAACCGCCTGAGCCGGGTCATGAGCCTGCTGGAGAGCGGTCATTTCAACCAGTTCGAGCCGGGCCTGTTCGACGCCATTGCCCAATCCATTCGCAGCCCGCAAGATCCCTGGCTGGTGGCCGCCGACTTCAGCAGCTACATCGACGCCCAGCAACGCGCCTCGGAGCACTTTAACTGGAGCGAACGCTGGGCGCAGAGCAGCATCCTCAACACCGCCTGCAGCGGCTTCTTCTCCACCGACCGCACCATGCAGGAATACAATCGGGACATCTGGCAACTCAACCCCATGGCCCCTCTGACCATGGAGATGAAATGAACACCGCCCCTTTGGCCTGGGCCGAAAGGAAACCTACATCACAATGAACAGCATCACCGACATCGATAGCTACATGAATGAACTGGGCCAGCGCGCCCGCGCCGCCTCGCGCCAACTGGCCGCCGCCGCCACCGCCGACAAGGACCGCGCCCTGCTGGCCATGGCCGCCGATCTCGATGCCCACCGCGCCGAGCTGATGGCGGAGAACCAAAAAGACCTGGACGCCGGTGCCGCCAAGGGCCTGAGCGAGGCACTGCTGGATCGCCTGAGCCTGACCCCGCCGCGCATCGATGGCATGATCGAGGGCCTGCGCCAGATCGCCGCCCTGGCCGATCCCATCGGCGAGATCTTCGATCTCAACTACCGCCCCAGCGGCATCCAGGTGGGACGCATGCGCGTGCCCCTGGGGGTGGTGGGCATCATCTACGAGTCACGGCCCAACGTCACCGCCGATGCCGCAGCCCTTTGCCTTAAATCCGGCAACGCCACGGTGCTGCGCGGCGGTTCCGAGGCCTTTCACTCCAATCAGGCCATAGCCGCCTGCATCCAGCGCGGCCTGCAGCAGGCCGGGCTGCCGACGGATGCGGTGCAGGTATTGCAGACCACCGACCGCGCGGCGGTGGACCTAATGATCGCCCTGCCCGAGTTCATCGACGTCATTATCCCCCGTGGTGGCAAGGGCCTGATCGAGCGCATCAGCCAGGGCGCGCGGGTGCCGGTGATCAAACACCTGGACGGCATCTGCCACGTCTATATCGACGATCAGGCCGACCGCGACAAGGCCCTGCTGGTGGCCTTCAACGCCAAGACCCAGCGCTTTGGCACCTGCAACACCCTGGAAACCCTGCTGGTGGCCGAGGCAATCGCCGAGCGGATACTGCCGCAGCTGGCGGCCCTGTACCGGGAAAAGGGCGTTGAGCTGCGCGGCTGCCCCGCCACCTGCAATCTGCTGGCGGATGCCATCCCGGCCACGGCAGAGGATTGGGATACGGAATACCTGGCGCCGATCCTGTCGATCAAGGTGGTCAAGGACCTGGATCAGGCCATAGAACACATCAACCGCCACAGCTCCCAGCACACCGACAGCATCGTCACCGAGAATTTCAGCCGGGCGCGGCGCTTCCTGCGCGAGGTCGATTCCAGCTCGGTGATGGTCAACGCCTCCACCCGCTTCGCCGACGGTTTCGAATATGGCCTGGGGGCGGAAATCGGCATCTCCACCGACAAGTTCCACGCCCGCGGCCCGGTGGGCCTGGAGGGCCTTACCTCGGTGAAGTTCATCGTCCTGGGTGATGGGCATGTGCGGCAGTAGGCCAGCTGCCAGCCTTCAGCGGCCAGCTGGATTTTCCAATGGATTATCTGGGCTCAAAACAGGTCATCGCCGAATAGTGCAAAATTGAGGGGCGGGAATGAAGTTGAAGGTTGTGATACATCAAGCGGAAGAGGGCGGTTACTGGGCGGAAGTGCCTTCCATACCCGGCTGTGTCACTCAGGGTGATACCTTTGATGAGTTATTGGGGAATATCTATGAGGCGGTTGAGGGCTGTCTTTCTGTAGATATTCAGGACATCGCCGTATCAGAGCATGACCGGGTGATGGAGATTGCTGTTTGAAGACCGTTAGTGGCAAAAGACTGTGTCGGCTACTTGAACTCAAAGGCTGGGAATTGAGGCGGGTAAATGGCAGCCACCACATATTCGCCAAAGCCGGGGAAAACACACGCATCTCTGTGCCCGTCCATAGCAATACGCCACTGAAGCTTGGCCTACAACGGCATTTGATGCAGCTTGCTGGCATCACTGAGCAGGAGCTATAGACATTGTCCGTGAAGCCTTGAACAAAGTGCCCAAAAAAATCTGGCGGGCTGATAGCTGGCCGCTGGCCGCTGACGGCTGACCATGATCGGCATTCTTGGCGGCACCTTCGACCCCATCCACTTCGGCCATCTGCGCACGGCGCTGGACGTGCAGGAGGCCCTGGGCCTGGAGCAGGTGCGTTTTCTGCCCTTGAACCAGGCGGTGCACCGGCCCCAGCCGCAGGCCAGCCCCACGCAGCGTCTGCAGATGGTGCAGCTGGCCATCGCCGACCGGCCCGGCTTTGTCGCCGATGCCAGCGAGCTGCAACGCGGCGGCGCTTCCTACATGCTCGATACCCTGGGCCACCTGCGCCAGCAGCTGGGCACAGACACCCCGCTGGGCCTGCTGCTGGGCACCGATGCCTTCAATGACTTCCTCAGCTGGCGTGAGCCGCAACAGGTTGCCGATCTCTGCCATCTGCTGCTGATGACCCGGCCCGGCTACCAACTGCCGCAGCAGGGCGAGCTGGCCGAGTTCGTTACCCAGCGTTTGCGCCAGGCCCCTGCCGAGCTGACCGGCCCCGGCGGGCGCATCTACCTGCAGCCGGTAACCCAGCTGGCCATCTCCGCCACCGACCTGCGCCAGCGTGCGCATCAAGGGCGCGGCCTTGCTTACCTGCTGCCCGAGCCGGTCAGACAATTCATTCAATCCGAGGGCCTCTATTCCGACACAACTGGGTTAAGATGACAGCCATTAGAGAACACAGGATTGATGATGCAGACAGAAGAACTCAAAGTGCTGGTGGTGAAGGCCCTGGAAGACATGAAGGCGCGTGATATCGAGGTGATAGACGTGCGCGGCAAGACCAGTATCACCGACATCATGGTGGTGGCCTCGGGCACCTCAGACCGCCACGTCAAGGCCCTGGCCGAGACCGTCGCCTTTCAGGCCAAACAGGCCGGTGAGACCCCGCTGGGCATGGAGGGCCTGAGCGAGGGGGAGTGGGCCTTGGTGGATCTGAACAGCCTGGTGGTGCATCTGATGCTGCCCAAGGTGCGAGATTTCTATCAGCTGGAACGGCTGTGGAAGGAGCCCAGCCTGGCCCATCGCCAGGAGCGCCCGGCCCCATAGGTTGTCCGGCCTGGTATCTCCCTGGGACGCATAAAAAAACCCCTTCACCCAGGGCGAAGGGGTCAATGCACATAAGCAACTCTCTCAGGATTCAGCGCCTGTCCGCCTTGGAGGCCAATGCCTCCCCACGCCCTAATTAAAGCCTATTCTGCCGATTTTGCCGGGATTTTTCCCGGTCAGCCCCGCCTGAGCGGCTTTATTGAGATCAAAATCCTGAAATGACAGGCAACTGAGAAGAAAACCTCATCTCATATCTGTATGCTTCGGTACTCTGTGGCTCTGTGGCGAAATACTCTTTTTAGGTTCAAGTAAACAACCTGGCCCCGATGACGCGGCGACCAGGGACCGCCCAATGTGGTCCTTTTTTTGGTTCCGGCAGATACAGCCCCCGCTCGGTGACCAGGGCATCCATGGCCAGATCCCAGGGCTTAGGCTGCAAGCGGGTCAGGCGCTGGCATTCGTGGGCCACGCCCAGCAGGCGCGGCCGGTGCCAGCGGCCCCGGCGCAGAAAGGCAAAGCTGCGGTCATAGTAGCCACCGCCCATGCCCAGCCGGTGGAGCCGATCATCAAAGCCCACCAGGGGCATCAGCACCAGGTCCAGCCGACGCAGATTCAAGGGTGGCCGGTATCGGGTAATGGGCTCGGCAATGCCGAAACGGTTGGGCCGCAGGCAATCACCCGGCCGGTAGGGGGCAAACCAGAGCCGCTGCGTCTGGCCCGGACGCAGCACCGGCAGGTAGAGTTTTTGCGGGCGATGGCGCAGGGCCTGCTGCAAGGGGCGCAGGTCCACCTCGCCATCGGTGCCCAGGTAGAGGCCGATGTGGCGGGCCTGCAGCAGCCAGGGCAGGCGCAGTAAGTGTCGGCAGACAGCTTGGCTGTGCTGGCGCTGCTGGCGGGGATCAAGGGCGCGGCGTTTCTGGCGCAGGGCCTGGCGCAGCGAGGGACTGGCGATATCTGGCTGCATGCGCGGGGAGGGGACGAAAAAGGGGGATGAAAAAGGCGCTCCCACCAGGGCCGTTATCGACTTCGTTCCTGAACCGTTGGGTTCAAGTGGGAGCGGCACCGAGGCTTCAGGCTTTCCGCTATGAAGCGGACATGCACAACGGCATCGGTATTGTGCCCCCAGGGTACACTGTAAGGCTCAAGAAAATACCCCATCGAAACACGAGAGCGGCAGGAGCGCCTAGGTGTTACCTTAACCCTATTGTCATCAAAGTTCCAGCTGGGAATTCTGATTCAGGGCAATTTCGATCTTCTGCTGGATATGGCGCAGGCGGTTGTCCATCTCGCTGCGTCGGCCGGAGCTTTCACAGTCCTGTTGCAGGTATTCATGGGCGATGTTCAGCGCGGCCATGATGGCGATGCGCTCAACGCCGATGATGTTGCCGCTGGAGCGGATGTCACGCATCTGCTGATCCAGGTAGCGGGCGGCCCGTTGCAGGTCCTCGCGGCCCTCGGCATCGCAGCTGACGCGGTAGTCCTTGTCGAGGATCTTGACGTTGACCAGTTCACTCACGAGCCGGACTCCAGTGCCTTGAGGCGGGTAATCATGGCCTCTACCCGGCTGCGGGCCAGCTCGGTCTTTTCGATCAAGGCGGCACGCTCGGCCACCAGCTTTTCCTGCTGGGCCTTGAGCGAGCGGTTTTCTTCGCCCAGCTGGGTGCAGGTGGAGATCAGTTCATCCACGCGCTGCTCCAGCTTGAGCAGGTCGTTATCGGCCGATGTGGAGGTATTGGTAGTGTCCATGGCGGAGATATTAGAGATAGCCTGTTAGAGGGTCAATGAGAGAAACGGGGTAATTATAGGCCAAACCCTGGAATGCCTGTCCATGGTAGCATCTACCGCCTGCGAAAGTAGCCCAAATTGCAGGGATGACCTTGCGCCAGGCCCCCCTGCCTTGATGTTCGACTCAGGTAAGGCCCGGCACGGGCCGAATCCGATTTTCTGACAAGGTGAATAGCCATGCACAGCGCCGACACCCCGGCCAGCCACGCCCGGCTGCAACAGGGCCTGCACGACCTGTCCCTGCCGCTGGGTGCAGGCGAGGTACATGGCGTGCTCTGTGGCCTGCTCTGCGGCAACAGCGCCGATGCGCAACAAGCGTGGCTGACGGAATTGCTCCCCGATGGCCTGGACCTGGCCAATCTGAGCCACAAGACCCTGGCCGAACAGCTGGCCGGGCTGTACCGCCAGACCCTGGCCGAGCTGGGCAGCGAGGAGCTGACCTTCGACCTGCTGCTGCCCGGTATCGAACAACCCCTGGGCGTGCGCGCCGCCGAGCTGGTGGGCTGGTGTCAGGGCTTCAGTTACGGCCTGGGCCTGTCCGGCTGTGACCTGGATGCCCTCAGCGCCGATGCCCGCGAGGGCCTGAGCGACCTGGTGGACATCACCCGCCTGGCCACGGACATCCCCACCCCGGACGAGCAGACGGAGCAGCAGCTGATGCAGCTGGTCGAGTTCACCCGCGTCATTGTGCTGTTGATCTTTCTGGAACTGACGCAGTCGGCCGAGGGAGGCGTAAACCCGTGAAGCCCCCGATGCACAAGGAATACGCCAGCCGCCGCCGTCGCCTGCTGCAACAGCTGGGCAAACAGGCCTTGGCCATCATCCCCACCGCGCCGACCCGGTTACGCAACAACGATGTCGAACACCCGTTTCGGCCGGACAGCGATTTCTTCTACCTCACCGGTTTTACCGAGCCCGAGGCCATTGCCCTGTTGCTCACCGGCAAGCGGCCCAACTTCATCCTCTTCTGTCGTGAGCGCGACCCCAAGCTGGAACGCTGGAACGGCCTGCGCGCCGGGCTGGAGGGGGCGCGCAAGCTGAGCGGGGCGGATCAGGTATTTGCCATAGAGGAATTTGAACAACGCCTGCCGCAGCTGTTGGAAGGCCGTCGTCGGCTGTACTACGCCATCGGCAGCCATGCATTGCTGGATCGGCTATTGCCGCAGGGCATTCGCCGGTTGCAGGGCAAGGGCCGGGGCGGTGCCCAGGTGCCGGAATCCCTGCACAACCTGGACCTGCCGCTGCATGAGATGCGCCTGATCAAAAGCCCGGCGGAGATCGAACTCATGCGCCAGGCGGCCAGCATCTCCGCCCAGGCCCATGCCCAGCTGATGCGCTGGCTGCGGCCCGGCATGATGGAATATCAGCTGGCGGCCCGCTTCGAGCATGAATGCCAGCAGCAGGGTGCCCGCCGCCAGGCCTATCCGGCCATAGTCGCCGGTGGTGCCAACGCCTGCATCCTGCACTACACCGATAACGACTGCCCCCTGCGGGCAGGCGATCTGGTGCTGGTGGACGCCGGTGGCGAATACCAGGGCTATGCCGCCGATATCACCCGCACCTTCCCGGTCAATGGCCGCTTCAGTCCGGAGCAGCGGGCGCTGTATGAGCTGGTGTTGCAGGCGCAGCAGGCCGCCATCGAGCAGGTCCGCCCAGGTAACCCCTGCAACGCCCCCCATGAGGCTGCGGTGCAGGTACTCTGCCGCGGCCTGGTCAAGCTGGGCCTGCTCAAGGGCCCGGCCAGCCGCCAGCTCAAGCGCGGCGGCCACAAGCGCTTTTTCATGCACCGCACCGGCCACTGGCTGGGGCTGGACGTGCATGACCTGGGCAGCTATCAGCAGGGCGACGACTGGCGTTGTCTGGAGGCCGGCATGGTGCTGACGGTGGAACCGGCGCTGTATATAGATGCCGACGACAAAAAAGTGGACAAGCGCTGGCGCGGCATCGGCATCCGCATCGAAGACGATGTACTGGTCACGGCCGAAGGCCATCAGATACTCAGCCAGGAGGCACCCAAGCAGGTGGATGAGATCGAGTCCTGGATGGCGCAAGGCCAGGTACTGAAGGCATAGAAACAGAACCCATGCACACAGACCCTATCGATATCGCCATCGTCGGCGGCGGCATGAACGGGGCCAGCCTGGCCCTGGCCCTGAGCCAGGCGGGACTGAGCACGGCGCTGATCGAGGCCGTATCCCTGCAAAGCGAACAGCGACCCAGCTACGACGACCGCGCCATCGCCCTCGCCCTGGGCTCGGTGCGCATCCTGCAGCGCCTGGGGATCTGGACCGAACTGGCCCCCCTGGCCGAGCCTATCCACCGCATCCATGTCTCCGACCGGGGCCACTTCGGCATCGCCCGGCTGGATAGCGCTGCGCAGCGCGTACCCTTTCTCGGCCAGGTAGCCCTGGCCCGCGACATAGGCGCGGCCCTCAACCGTCGGCTGAGCCAGGCCCCGAACCTGCGCCTGCTCTGCCCGGCGCGGCTGCGGGGCTTCACGCAAGAGGCCGATCAGGTGCGCCTGCGGATCGACCAGCAGGGCCAACAACTGGGCCTCGGTGCCAAGCTGCTGGTGGCCGCCGATGGGGCGGACTCACCCATCCGCCGCCAACTGGACATACCCACCCGGCACTGGCGCTATGGCCAACATGCCCTGGTGGCCAACCTCACCCCCGGCAGGCCCCACCAGGGCCAGGCCTTTGAGCGCTTCACCGACAGCGGCCCCCTGGCCCTGCTGCCCATGCCGGGCAACCGCTGCGGCCTGGTCTGGACCTGCTGGGACGCGCAACGCGATGAACTGCTGGGGCTGGACGACGCCGCCTTTCTCGCCCGCCTGCAACAACGCTTCGGCCAGCGCCTGGGTCGCCTGCACAGTCTGGGCCAGCGCGCCGCCTATCCCCTGCGCCTGATGCAGGTGCGCCAGCACTACCGCCAGCGGGTGGTACTGCTGGGCAACGCGGCCCACGCCCTGCACCCCATCGCCGGTCAAGGCTTCAACCTGGGCCTGCGCGATTGCGCCGTGCTGGCCGAAATACTGAGCAGCGGCCGCAGCCAGGGGATCGACCCCGGCAGCCCGACCCTGCTCGACCGCTACGCCCGGCAACGGGATACCGACCAGCAGGCCACCGGCCTGTTCACCGACCTGCTGGCGCGCCTGTTCACAAGCCCCCTGCCGCCGCTGAAACTGGGCCGCAACCTGGGCCTGCTGGCGCTGGATTTGTTGCCGCCGCTAAAGCAGGCCCTGGCGCGGCGGGCGATGGGATTCAGATAACAGAGGACAGAGGGCTGAAGGCTGAGGGCTGAGTACAGATGACAGATGAACAGAAGTTTGATGTAGCCATCGTCGGTGGCGGCATGGTCGGCGCGGCGCTGGCCTGCGCCCTGGGGCGCGAGGGCTTTCGCCTGGCCCTGATCGAGGGCCGCGAGCCACAGCGGCACTGGCCCGCCGCAGAGATCGACCTGCGTGTCTCCGCCCTCACCCGTGCCTCGGAGAACCTATTGCGCAATCTGGCTGCCTGGCCCACCATGCAGCGGATGCGCGTCAGCCCCTACCGGCGCATGGCGGTGTGGGATGCCGGCAGCAACGCCGCCATCCGCTTCGACTGCGCCGAGATCGGCGAGGACAACCTGGGCCACATCGTCGAAAACCGGGTCACCCGGCTGGCCCTCTGGCAACAGCTGGAAACACTGGAGGGGGTCAGGCTGTTCTGTCCCAATCGCGTATGCGGGCTGGATCGGCAAGGGCGCTGCCTGAGCCTGGAGAAGGGCCAGCGGATCCAGGCCGGGCTGATCGTCGCTGCCGATGGCCGTGACTCGCCCCTGCGCCAGATGGCCGACATAGAGGTACACGGCTGGGCCTACAACCAGCACGCCCTGGTGGCCACCGTCAGCCCAGCGGGGGATCACCAGCACACTGCCTGGCAGCGGTTCCTGCCGACCGGCCCGCTGGCCTTGCTACCCCTCGACGATGGCCGCTGCTCCATTGTCTGGAGCACCAGCCCGGACCAGGCGCAACGGCTACTCAGGCTGGATGAGACCGAGTTCCTGCGCCAACTGACCCAGGCCAGCCAGGCCCGTCTGGGCCAGATCATTGCGGTGGGACCGCGCGCCGTCTTCCCACTGCGCCTGCAACATGCCCTGCCCTATGTACGCGAAGGCCTGGCTCTGGTGGGTGATGCCGCCCACGCCATCCACCCGCTGGCGGGGCAAGGGGTCAATCTGGGGTTTCTCGATGCCGCCGCCCTGACCCAAGCCCTGCTGGAGGGCCGCGCCGCCGGTCGCGCCCCCGGCCACCTGCGCGATCTGCGCCGCTACGAGCGCATGCGCAAGGGCGACAACCTGGCCATGCAGCTGGCCATGGACGGCCTCAAGCGCCTGTTCACTAACCGCAATCCCCTGCTCGGCCTGGCCCGCGGCCTGGGCCTGAGGCTGGCCGACGGGGCGCGTCCCATCAACCAGGCCCTGATGCGCCGCGCCCTCGGCCTGGAGGGCGAGCTGCCTCCCCTGAGCCAGCGGCCGCTGGACTGATCATGGCGCAGCCATACGACAGCCTGAAGGCGCTGCAAAGCAACCTGGGTGGGGTGCTCCAGGGCCAGCAAGCAGCCTGCGAGCGCCTGCTGGTGGGCCTGATCAGCGGTGGCCATATCCTGCTGGAGGACGTACCCGGTACCGGCAAGACCACCCTGGCCAAGGCCCTGGCACGTTCCATCGACGCCGAGTTCTGCCGCATCCAGTTCACCCCGGACCTGCTGCCCTCGGATATCCTCGGCGTATCCGTGTATGACCCATCCAACCGGCAGTTTCACTTCCGCCCCGGCCCCATCTTCAGCCAGATCCTGCTGGCCGACGAGATCAACCGCGCCTCGCCGCGCACCCAATCGGCCCTGCTGGAGGCCATGGCCGAGGGTCAGGTCAGCGTCGAGGGCCAGGCACGGCCACTGGATGGGCTGTTCTGCGTCATCGCCACCCAGAATCCGGTGGAATTCCACGGCACCTACCCCCTGCCGGAGGCGCAGATGGACCGCTTCGCCCTGCGTTTCGCCCTCGGCTACCCCAGCCTGGAGCAAGAGGTGGAATTACTGGAACAACAGCGCCAGGGCCAGCCGCTGGACGCATTGCAACCGGTGGTCAGTCCCGCGCAGATCCTGCAACTGCGCCAGCTCAGCCAGCAGATCGAGGTCAGCGAACCGGTGCGCCGCTACATCGCCGAGCTGGTCAGGCGCACCCGCACCTTGGAGGGCGTAACCCTGGGTGCCGGCATCCGCGCCTCCCTGGCGCTGATGAAGACAGCCCAGGCCCTGGCCCTGCTGCAAGGGCATGATTTCGTCAGCCCCGACCAGGTGCAGGCGCTGGCAATCCCGGTCATCGCCCACCGCCTGGGCCTGGACAGCCAAGCCCGCTTCGGCGGCCCAAGCGCCGAGATGCGGGTGGAGCAATTGCTGCACCAGCTAACCCCACCGCTATAAAAATCGCCCTGATTACCCCTGTATCTCAGCCATGATCTCGGCTTGGCTGGCCGTGCACGTCCTGGGCCGGGAGGCCGACTTTGCCGTGCGGCATAGGGCGGGCCGTGCCCGCCGCCAAGCCACGGCCACGAAGCCTGCCCCGTGGTTGCTCGGCGGCCACGGGCCGCCCTATTCGATGGGCTGAGATTTGTGGGTAATCAGGAAAATCGTTCACTGAGCGAAGCCGAAGCGAGCACTCCGACCAGCCGCCATCAAACTGCTTCCAGCGCATAACCCAATTCACAGTTGCCGTTGGCGCGGTGCAGCTCCAGGGCCTCAGCCGTGGGCCAACGCCAGGCCGGGCCAGCGAACAACCGCCGCATCTGCCCCAAATCGCAGTGAAAGGGCGGCCCAACCTCCTGCCCCGTCTGCATGAACAGGGCATAGAGCCGACCGCCGGGCCTGAGCCAGCGATGCAGGCGCTGGGCATAGTCCGCCCAATGCTCCGGGGCCAGGGCGCACAGACAGGTCTGCTCATAGATGAAATCAAACCGCCCGGCCGGTTCCCAATGCAGCAGATCGGCCTGCACCACCTCGGCCTGCAAACCGGACTCGGCCAGGGCCTGCCTCAGCCGCGCCAGCGGGGTTGGCGCAATATCCACCGCGGTGACCTCATGCCCGGCCTGCGCCAGCACGCCAATCTCATGGCCATGACCACAGCCGGGCACCAGCACCCGTCCCGGCGGCATGGACTCCAGCCAATGGTCCAGGGCGGTACTGGGGCCGCCCTGGTCCCAGCCGGTGCTACCCTGCCGATAGCGTTGTTCCCACTGGGTCTGGCGCTGGGGGTCTATGGGGTACTCGGATTTCATCATTACCTCGGTCTGATCAGCGGCCCAGGTTGCAGGGCCTAAGGCGGCAAAGCCTACCCCGCCAGGGGCGACGGAGACAAGAAAGGCAGCAGAATGTGTCGATGAACCCGCTTTTTATCACCGCCATCGCCAAGAAGGTGCCTGCGCTGAAGACCTTCCGCGAGCGGCAGGCACGCGGTGATCTGGCGGCCAGCACCTACTCCGATTCCGGCAGCGGGCCGCCCCATGCGTATGGGCCATCTGCCCTTCCTTGGCCCAGGGTTTCCACCTCAAAGGCAATCAGATTACGCTGCTCCTTGCTGAACTCGATGCCGATAAGGTGAATCGGCTGATTGAGGGCTTGGTACTTCTCGGCATAGTTCTTGATCTTCAGCTGCCCCAGCGCCTTGCCCTCCGGCACCAGCTCGACCACTTTGAACTCGAACAGATAAACCTGTTGATTGAACAAAACGGCCATATCCAGCCGGCCTTGGTTGGTGGCATCCTCCAGGCGAATATCCAGCCCCAGGGCGGCGAAGTGGCTGTAGAAGACGCTGGCCCAGTAGCCTTCGTATTGGGTGATGGGGTTGTTGCGGTACCAGTCGTGGGGGATGCTGGCGTAGAGGCTGTGGAAGTGCTGGTGTAGTCGCTCGAAGTCGCCGCTCATCAGGCTGTCGTAGAGGCGGCTCATGCCCCGGCTGGCCTGGCTGGGATCACCCATCAGCGCCTTGGTCAGGGAGTTGTTCAGGGCGCTGCGCACCTCCAGATTGGGGTAGCCGAGCTGGTAGTCGATACGGGCACCCGTATGGCGCTGACCCTGGATGGTCAGGTAGCCGGTCTGCCAGAGCAGGGCCTCGGTGCTGATGTGATCGATATCGAACGAACCCAGCAGATCCTCGTCACCGCTCAGGGACTCCAGATTTGGGCTGAAGACACCCCGGCCAGTCATCACATCGATCAAAAAGGTCGGCGTGCCGGTTTCAAACCAGTAGCAACGGAAAAGGTGGCTATCGAACAACAGCAGCAGGTCGTAGGGGTTATACACCGCCTCGCCGGTCCAGTTGTAGCCATTGTACCAATCGCGAATTTGCTGCCGATCCAGGCCTTCCAGCTCGGGGGCGAATACCTCATCCAGGTCATCTTCCGTATAACCGCAGATCGCCGAATAGCCGACATTCAGGGTGATGTCTTCCAGATTGTTCAGGCCGGAGAAGATGCTCACCTTGCTGAACTTGGACACGCCGGTGATGAAGGCGAATTTGATCTGGGCGTCGTTGTCCTTGATCACTGAATAGAGGTTACGCAGACCATCGCGCATCTCGCGGGCCAGCTCGGGTTGGGTCAGGTTATCGACGATGGGCTTGTCGTATTCGTCCACCAGAATGACCACGCGCTGGCCGTATTTTTGCTCGGCGCTCTGGATCAGCTCGGCAAAACAGCCCGGAGCGGTGGGTTGGCGGCAGGTGATGCCCAGCTTGGCCTGGTTGATATCGAGCAATTCGCGGAACTTGGCCTCTAGCTGCGCCCGATCGCGCATCAGGCCACCGCCAAAGCTCAGGCGAATAACGGGATACTTGATGCCCCAATCCCAGTGCTCATGGGCATAGAGACCGCGAAACAGCGGCTCATTGGCCTGAAACAGCTCGGCCAGGGTATCGAGAAAAAGGGATTTGCCAAAGCGGCGTGGGCGGGATAGGAAGTAATAGCTGCCCTCTTCGATCAACTGCAGGGCAAAGGGGGTTTTGTCCACATAGTAATAGTCCTCGCCACGGATCTTGGCGAAGGTGTAGATGCCGGTAGGGAGTTTTTTGCGTTTCATGGCCCAATCATAGCACCGCATAGGGCGGGCCGCGCCCGCCGTTGGGTCGATTCAGCTGGGGCAAGCCCCTCTTGCAGCGGCACGGCGGCCAGGGGCCGCCCTATGGGTTATGGCGCTATGGATCGGCTATGTCTGGACTTGCTGTGAAACACCCTTGCCGTTGCAACGCATCCTGGGAGCTCCGAGCGCTGGCTCGGAGGTGAGTGTTAGCCCGGATGGAGTGCAGCGCCGTCCTGAGCCTGTCGAAGGGCGGAATCCGGGGTTGGTCCCAGTCCAGTGCGACCCGCGACGCAGCGCGTCGCCCCTGGGTACCCACGCAGCGCGTGGGCACCAGAAAAGGCCGATAGGGCGGGCCGCGCCCGCCGCTGATCCCACTACTGGTCCTACACCCAGCCGTCGAACTGCATCACGCCAGTGATGGCCGCTGCCGCCTCCTCGGACGCGGCCAACTCCACCGCCAGCCAGCCCCGGTCCAGGCTGCCGTCGGTCAGCTTGGTCTGGTAGGTACTGAGTTCGGCTGTGGTGGCCGCCCGGCCCAGGGTGTTTTGTATCAGCTGCTGGATATAGCCGGCATCGTCCAGGTTTGCCGTGTTGGCCTGCTGCTGGAAGCGGGCCAGCAGGTCGTTGGCATCGGCCTGGTCGCTATGGATATAGGCCCGCTCGGCGCTCCACTCGGCTTCGGTGGCGTTGCGGCCAAGAAAACCCTGGTAGAGCCGGGCGATGATGGCCTCGACGCCGTTGTGCGCCAGCACCAGGGTATCGCCGTTGCTGAAGCCGAGCATTTCAATGTTGCTCAGCAGGTACATGCTGCCATCGTCCAGTCGGGTCAGTTCCAACTGACCGTTCTTTGCCTCCAGGTGCAGGTTGCTGCGCGGGGCGTTGAGGCCGAGTACGTCATGGCCGCCGCTGCCGTCGATACTCAGGCCCAGGCCGGTGGGCAGTTCGGCCCGGTCATCACCTGGGCTGCCGGTGACCGCGCGGATGGCGTCCAGGCGCAGGATGTTGGGGTTGTCCGCCAGCCCGGCAAGCAGTTCCTCTTGGCTGAGGGCCTGTACCGACTCGGGGGCCAGATAGCGCAGGAAGGCGTCGATGATGGCCTGGCCCTCGCCCTGCCAGTTCTGGATGGCCTCCGCCTCGGCTGTGGTCGGGTCGCGTCCCAGCCAGGTGCCGATCAGGTGCTGGCCCAGGGCCTCGTTGGCGCTGTGGGCCAGGGTCAGGCTATCGCCCTGATCGAACTGGAGGCGTTCGACGTCCCACAGGCGGGTGGTCTCGCCGCTGGTTTGCTGGGTGAGGTTGACCTGGCCGTTGCCGATGAGTTCGATGCTGTAATCGGCACGGTTGCCGCTGAGCAGGGCGGTATCAATGCCCAGGCCGCCGTTGAGCTTGTCCTCACCACTTCCACCGCTGAGGCTGTCGTTACCGCTGCCGCCGAAGACGGTGTCGTTGCCTGCATCACCGAACAACTGATCCGCACCACCCAGGCTACCGACGGTGTCCTTGCCACCGCCGCCGCGCAGGACGTCGTCGTCTTCACCCAGGACAATGTACTGGTTGTCGTCATCGGCGACGACGAAGTTGCGGCCCTCGCCACCGGAGACACTAACCGCGCCGATGATGATGGCGAACTCGACCTTGTCGAACTCGATCACCGTGCCCGAGGGCAGGTTACTCACGTCGATCACCAGGGCCTCCTGGCGGTTGGGGTTTTGTTCGTCGTCCTCACCGGTGCCGGTGGCACCGGTGACCCGTATCGGCTGAGTGGGTACGCTGCCGTTGGATTCGAACGTTACGGTGCGGACCGTGACCTCTTGCTCGTTCTGCACCGTGGGCACATAGGCGTCGATACCGGCCTGCAGAATCTCGTCAAACACCTGTTCCTCGTCGATGCGCGGATTGGAGGCGGCAATGAGCAGATCACGCAGGGTACCGGCGCTAGTGCCGGTGACCTGTTGCGCGGTCACGCCCACGCCCACGGGCAGGCTGACTTGCAGAATCGTCTCGCCGTCTTCGCCCTGAGCCAGGGGGATGTCGGCTTGGGGGGTGGCGTCGTTCTCGTCTTCGCGATCCCCTTCAACGATGGGCACCGAGGTGGTGGTCGTGGTACTGCCGCCGGTGTTGGTGGTGGTTGTGCTGACCTCAGTGCCATCCACGGTCTCGGTTTCCGGCTCGGGCTCAGGCTCGGGTTCGGGTTCGGGTTCGGGCTCGGGCTCGGGCTCGGGCTCGGGCTCTGGTTCCGGCGCCGGAGGGGGTGGTGGCGGTGTTGGCGGGGTTTCATCCACGTCGGTGACGGTCACGGTCAGGGTCTGTACGTCGCTGCCGCCGTTGCCGTCGCTGGCGGTGACTTCGACCACGTAGGTGTTGTTGGTGTCGCTGTCAGCGGGCGTCTCGAAGTCGGGGGCGGTAGCAAAGGTCAGCACGCCATTGTTGGCATCGATGTTGAACTTGGCCTGATCGGTGCCGCCGCTGAGGCTGTAGGTGACCGTGTCGCTGTCGGCGTCGGTGGCGGTGAGGGTGGTGACGGCGGTGGTGTTTTCGGTGACGTTGAGCGCTGCCGTTTCACCGCCGCCGTTGCTGGTGATGACCGGGGGCTGGTTCACGGTGGCGGTGATGCCGTTGCCGGTGGTGTCGGCAATCACCACGGCGGCGTCTGCTCCCGCTGCCCAGTCTTCCGCTGCCGCCAAGTTGTAGCTGGTGCCGCCGCTTGACGACGTGCCGTCCTTGTTGATCAGGGCGTTGACTGCTGCCTTGTCGGTGGTCGAGAGGGTCAGGGTGAAGCTGGTAGTCGAGGTGATTTCGACGTCGGCGCTATCAGTCAGCGTATGGGTCGTCCCGCCTTCGCCGGTGATGGTGAATTTGTTGGCGACAATGTCATTATTAACGCCTGCGCGCTTGACGAAACCGGCGCCGGTGACAACCAGTTCGCCGGTAGCAGTGCCATAGGTGGCACTGGCAATGGTCGGTACTGGGACACTGCTGACGGTTACTGCGTTGGTGGTATCGCTGCTGTCGCCTGGGGTCCAGTTGGCATTCCAATCATCGTCTGCGGCCAGGTTGTAGTCGGTGCCGCTGGTGGAGCTGGTCCCGTTCTTGTTCAGAAAACGTTCCACCACGGCCTGGTCCGTGGCGTTGAGGGTGACGGTGAACTCAGTATCGGAGGTAATTTCCACATCGTTACTGGTGAGGGTGTAGCTCTCCTCGCCTTCGCCCTTGAGGCTGAGCATGCTCGTGTCGATATCATCCCCGGCACTGTTGGCCTGCAGATCGGTACCGGTGACAACCAGCTCGCCGGTGGTCGCATCGTAGGTGGCAGAGGTGATTCTGGGGATGTCGGTCACCGCGATGGTGAAGTTTACCGCACCGTCTTCATCGCCTGTATTAGCAGTGCCATCGTTGTCGTTGAGGGTCAGGGTGAAGGTCTGGTCGCCCGTGCCGGCGGGTGGGTTGTAGGTCAGGCCCTGGATCAGGGTTTGAATACGCTCAGAGGTGGCATCGCTGTTGAAATTGATTCGCAAGGTGTTGCCACCCTGACCGTCACTGGTGCCGTCAGCCGTGCCAATAGCCGTCCCGCCAACAGAGACCGTCTCTCCAGCGGCGATAGTGGCATCGTCTCCAGAGGTGACATTGACGTCATCCACTCCAAAGTGACCATTAACGGTGTTGTTGCTGCCGTTATCGGTAATGGTCAGGAAACCGCCGTTGTAGTCACTCGAGTCGGCGTTGCTGACCGTGGCATCATCCAGACCGAAGATATTCTGAGCGCCGCCAGTCGTTATGATACTTGAGGTCTCGCCATCTATGCCACCCAGCACCGGCGCATCGTTCACCGCCGTCACATTCACCGTCGCCGCCAATGCCAAGGCAGCGCTGTCGTCACCCGAGTTGGCCGTACTACCACTATCCTGCAGCACGGTAATGGTGACCACCCGGTTGCTGGCCGTGGAAGGGTCATCCGAAGTATGGCGATAGGCCAAGCCATCCACCAGAGTCTGAAGCGCCGCAGCGCTGAGAGTGGCAGCACTGAAACTGACGGTGGCCGTGCTACCAGTGACCGAGACACTGACGGAGAGGCTGTTGGTGGCGGTGGTGACGCTGTTGCCGTTGGTTAGTGCGACATCTGAGCCATCGAAACTCAAAATCTCACTAGCGCCATCTGTGACGTTGGTCACTGTCAGAGTCAGTGCCGTGAATGTCTGGCCCGACTCCACGGTGGAAGCAGTCACTGTATTGAAGAGATCAGCGGCCGCAGTGCCTTCCACATAGGTTGGGCTGCCGCCGGTAGCGGTCAGGGTGGGCTCATCGTTGACACCCGTGACAGAGACAGTCGTAACACCGTTTGTGGTTCCCGGGTTATCCCCGGTGCCCTGCACATTGCCAGAGTTGCCGTCAGAGAAGGACCAGTCCAGTTGAACCGAACTGGCCGGATCATCTGAGGCGTTGGCATAACGGATGCCCTGCATAACTTCATTGACCAGGGCGGTTGTCGGGATAGTTCCATTATTGGCAAAGGTAACGGTCACCTGCCCTGGGGTTGAAGAAGTATCAAAGGTTGCAATGACGTGACCAGCGGCAGAGATATTCGAGCCGGCAACTGTGAGGTTACCACCACTTTGAATCGAAAATTGGTCGTCGCCATTGGCCCCACCGTTACGCGCTATGGTCACTGAAGCACCGGCATAGTTGCCGTTGCCGGAGTTCAGTGCATCCAGTTCTACATCGGCGACCGTAACGTCGCTGTCCAGCACCACCGCGCTGCTTCCTTCCGTGAAGCTGGGGGTTCCATTAAGGCCGGAGAAAACAGGGGTGTCGTTAACAGCGTTAACATCCACATTGACAGTGCCAAGAGCCACGTCACCACTTCCGGCACCATCGTTCGCAGTCACGGCTATGGTTGCTGCTGCGTTACCGTTTTCATTGGTGGCCGCCGTATACTGGATATTCGAGGCTGTATCCAAATAGGTATTGATATCGGCAGCGGCACCAAGCAGTGTGATGGTCGTTGCGTTGACCGTCGTTTGCGTAACCCCGCTACCGACGCTAGCACCATCCGCCGGGGTCGCAAACGTTCCGGTGGATGCTGTCAATGTTACCGTCAGGTTATCGCCGTCAACATCCGCAAAAGAGGCTGCCGAAAGGTCGATATCGCTCTGGGTGTCTTCGGTGACTGTGACTGCTGCCGGCAGGTTTGACACCGTCGGATCGTCGTTAACGCCATCGATTGTGATGCTCACCGTATCCGCTGTGCCGTCTGCGGAGCCGTCATTGGGAGTGACCGTCAGAGTGGCACTGGTTGTGTCGTTCGCCGCGGTGGTATAGGTGATTTTGCTGGTATCGTTTAGATAGGTATTCAGATTGGCTGCTGTCCCTTGCAGTGTCATCGAGGCAGTGCCAGAGCTGGCAACCGTTACGTCAGAAGTCGTACCATCTCCATCGGTTGATGCGATCGTCCCACGATCCACGGCCAGGGTCAGGGTGATGGGTTCGCCGCCTTCAGGGTCGCTGATAGAATAATCAGAGAGGTCGATGGCTGTCGCCACGTCCTCGGTGGCGGTGGTATCCAGCGGTGTTCCGCCGAGGGTGGGGGCCTCGTTAACCGTGGCGGTAATGCCGATGCCCGTCAGGTCGGCAATGTCGACTGCCGCATCCGCGCCCGCTGCCCAGTCTTCCGCTGCCGCCAAGTTGTAGCTGGTGTTGTCGCTTGACGACGTGCCTGCCTTGTTGATCAGGGCGTTGACCGCTGCTTTGTCGTTGTCCGAGAGGGTCAGGGTGAAGCTGGTGGCCAAGGTGATTTCGACACCTGGCGTATCTGTCAGTGTATGCTCGCCATTCGCTTCGCCAGTGATGGTCAATTTATCGGCAACAATGTCCCAATCACCATATTTTTGGGTAAATCCATCGCCGGTAACAACCAGCTCACCGGTAACGTTATCATAGGTCGCGCTGGTGATACTAGGCGCGGGCACAGGGGGTACAGTGATACCGTTAATGCCACTGCCACTGCTACCCGTATCATCAGAAGCCGAGGGAAAAGCGGCAAGAAAGCCAGAGCCGGCTCGAAGAGCATAAGACGTTCCATCGGTTGAGGATGTTCCGCCTTTGTTCAATATTTGATTAACTTCATCCTTGTCTGTATCAGAGAGACTCAACCTGAACTCAGTGGCAGAAGTAATCTCTACGTTAGCTGTATCGGTCAACGTATATCTTAAACTGTCTCCACCTTCCCCGATTATCATGAACTTGTTTGCAGCAATATCGTTATTTTCGCCATCAAACGCTGTGAAATTAACCCCGGACACCACCAATAAACCTGTATCTGGATCATAGGTTGCACTGGAAATCCTGGGCGGATTGATTTTGATAGAATCAATAAAGATCGAGCTTACTTCAACACCTGCGGGAGGAACTATTCGAAGTGCGTCAATGTTAGCAAATTCGTCTTTATGATAAAAATTATACGTTTTCCATTCTCTAAAGGTCCCAAACGAGCTAAGATTAAATGTCGATGTTGCTCCCGTTACCGGACTACCATCCCTATAGCCGATAAAAGTCATCGTGTCGGTAGAGTTGTTGGGATCATAATCGAGTCGCATACCAATAGAGTATAGAGTAAACTCGGAACCATCGTTAGATGCTATTTGACCCCAGAGAAGTTGGGTTGTAGTTCCTGTGTCACTGAAACCTACAGCATCTTGACCAAAAGCATTAAGATTCTCATCCACATATTGAACCCGTGTTGAACTATCACCGTCTCCTTGAGCGGAAAAATCCCATCCTGAGGTGAACACATCTTCTGCAATTACAGTAGGCGTTCCATAAGCTATAGTGTCCCAATCATCAAAATTGGGTAGAGTGGGGTCGATATCGAACGTGGTTATCGATGCTGGAGTCGCGAGAATATGAGTAAAGGTGTTCAGTAAATCACTCGAGATTGCGCTGGAACTCACTGGCCCGCTGGCTACTTCAAGGACCCAGTCCCCCTGCAAACTAACTGCACCGGTAATATCATCCGATGCCGCAACATCACCTTGGGTGATTTCCGTCAGACGATGGACAAAGGCTTGCCCTTCGTCATCCGCTGCCACATTGCAGCCATAGAGCAGGATGTCGCCCTCCTCGCTCAGGGCCTGACGAATGACGGCCAGTTCATCGCCATAGGCGTCCAACGTAGCGTTATTGAGCGAGGCCCCGCCGAGGATGATCCGGCCGTTGCTGCCGTGGGAAAAGATGTGCAGCGCCTCGATGCCACTGCGCCCTGCCAGCGCCGCGGCCAGTTCGGCCACTCCATCGCCCTGACCGGACAGCAGGATGACGTCAAGCCCAGCCTCACGGGCGGCTTGTTCGAGGACCTGGTAGTCCTGGACCTGGGTATCGATGACGGCGATTTGGTTTTGGGTCGGCATGGGGCTTCTCTCTAAGGGGTACAAAAACATCGATTATCACGATCCTTATCCTAGTCCTGTTTGCCCGAATCACAACCATCGAAATACATCAAAATCTATCAAAATCAATCATATCAGGCCGAACAAAGCCGGCTCAGGATTGACTCGACTGGAACAGATGTCCACTTTAAGTGTTGCATGTTTTTGTATATAAAAGGACAAATTAAAATCTATCAGAATGTCACAATTCCAAGCGGTGACCTTTTCCTATTGCGGTATCTGGGCGCAAGGTTTCGCGCCACCGGGTTGATCTCGCTATCATTGGGGTTCCGATGCGTTTCAGGCGAGATGATCCATGCCCCCCTGTTTGCAGTTCCCGCGTTTTTCACTGCTGCTGTTGTTGGCCTTGTTGGCCTGGCAGGGGGTTGCCTAGGGGGGCTCCGGGCCGGTGGTGGCTCGCGAGGGGGTGTTGAGCCTGGCGGGGCATCTGGCGTTTCTTGATGATGCCGAGGGCGAGCTGGACCTGGCCGCAGTGCTGGGCGGGGCCGCCGAGGGCTTCCGGCCCCTGCCGGGCTTTATCAATCGGGGCTATACCGGTGCGGTGAGTTGGTTACGCTTGCGCGTGGCATTCGATGCGAATTCGCCCGATAAGCTGACCCTGTGGATGGATCCGCCCTATCTGGACCGGGTGGATGTGTGGGTGCAACGGGGGGGCCGATCCCGCCGACCCGGACAGTTATGTGCACAAGCGACTGGGCGACTAGGAGCGGATCACCGATGCGCTGAACCGGCATCCGCGTCTGCTGCTGCGCATGGAACCGAGCGCACCCGATGAGCAGTGGGTGTTTATCCGCGTGCAGAGCAAGGGCGCGCTGACGCTGCGCGCCTTTCTCATGGGCCCGCAGGCGCTGGCCGCCGAGACCCAGCGGGTGGTGCTGATCCAGGGCGGTTATCTGGCCATCACCCTGACCCTGACGTTGATCAACGGCCTGCTGGCGCTGCGCCTGCGCGATCTGTTCTACGGCTGGTACAGCGCCTATATCGCCACCCTCTGCTTCGGCTACCTGGGGATAGAGGGGATGCTGCGCCTGCTCTGGCCGGCGGCAGTGCCATTGTTCGGCGACTTCCTGGTGGCGCTGGCTACCGGCCTCGGCTTTGCCACCTTTGCGCTGTTCATCATGCGGCTGTTCGAGACCCGCCGGCGCAACCCCCGGATTCATCGTGGCCTGCAGGCTGTCGTGGCCCTCGGGGTGCTGAGTTTTCTCAGTGGTACGACGCCCTACTACAACCTCTTTGTCCAGCCCCTGGCGACCACGGGTCTGTTCCTCGTGTTTCTCTACATGGGCATGGCCTGGATGCACATGCGCCAGGGCCTGGTCGCCGGGCGGTTGTTTTTCAGCGCCTTTTCCATTACCGCCGTTGGCGCCATGATCACCTTTATGGGTATGCTCGGGCTGCTGCCGAGCACCGAGTTGACCCGCTACGCGTTGCAGTACAGTTCGGTGTTCCACATGATCCTGATGACCCTGGCCTTGTCGGAGCGGGTGTTGGCGGCGGAGGCGGCGGCCCTGGAGGCGGCGCAGGCGGCGGAGGGCAAGGCGGTGGCCCTGGCGCGGGAGATGACCCGGAACCTGGTGGAGAAGCAGGCGCAGTTGCAGGAGGCGCTGACCTCAGAGCAGACCCTCCGCGCGGAGCAGCGCCAGTTCATCGACACCATCAGCCACGAGTACCGCACGCCCCTGTCCATCGTGCGCACCCACCTGGACGTTCTCGACGGCAAGGGGCGGATTGAACAGGAACGCATGGCGGTACTGAACAAGGCGATGGGACGTCTGCAGGGATTATTCAGCGAGGCGCTGCAGACCCACCGGCAGGGGCGTCCGCCGCAGGTGCGGCTACAGCGGGTGGACCTGGCACCGCTGTTGAACGGCGCGGTGGCCGATTTTCGTCAACTACACCCCGATTGCCCGATCGTCTATCGGCCCCTGTCCGAGCCGCTGCCCCTGATGCTCGACCCGGGCCTGTTCCAGGTGGTGGTGGAGAATCTGCTCGGCAACGCCTCGCGTTACCGCTATCCGGTCGATGGGGCGTATCCGGTCGAACTGGAACTGGTGCTGGAGGCCGATGCGGTGCGGTTGCGTTTCGGCAACGCCGTCGATCCAGGCAAGCCGTTACAGCGGGAGGCGCTGTTCGAGCGATTTGTACGGGGGGCCACGGGCGGCGGTCGGCCCGGCATGGGCTTGGGCCTCTACCTGGTGCGGCGGATCGTGCAGGATATGTCCGGTGAGGTCCATATTCTGGATACGCCCAGGGATCGCTTCCTGATCGAGGTGTGCCTGCCTCGCCAGGGTGGCGCGACGGGTCAACCCGCCGGCGTGACGGCGGCATGATGGCCCTCGAAGATTCCATGCGGTGTCGGCCCGTCGCCGTCGTTCCTCTTGATTCAGGGAGTTCCTGCCCATGACATCCATTCCCATTCTCCTGGTCGAGGACGACGAGGATCTCTGCAGCGCGTTGGGGGAGTTGCTGGAGATCAACGGGTACCGGGTGACCCAGGCCCGCAGTGGCCTGGATTTCTACCGCGCCCTGGATCTTGGCACGCCCTTTCAGGTGGCGTTGATCGATCTGGGGTTACCCGACCAGCCCGGACAGGTGTTGGCCGAGTACGCCCGGTGCAATACCGCCATGTCGGTGATCATTATTACCGCCAACGATGAGGTGGAGAACCGGGTCGAGGTGTACCGCAGCGGCATCGACCTGTTTCTGAGCAAGCCCATCGATCACCGCGAGCTGCTGGCCGCCGTCAGCGCCATGGCTGCTCGTTACCAGGAGCGGCAACAGCCGGCCCGAGTGGCGGATGAAACGGCCAGCGGCCAGTGCCCGGATCAGATCTGGCGACTGGACACCAGACACCGCCAATTGCTTACGCCAAGCGGAAGGATGATCGCATTGACGCCGAAGGAGAGCGCACTGTGCAGTCGCTTTTGCGCGCATCCCGAGGACACGATTCCCCGAGAAATCCTGCTCGAACACCTGTATGGACGGCACGACCACTCCGCCCAGCGCGCCCTGGACAATCTGGTGCGCCGCCTGCGCGGCAAGATTAGCGAGACCACCGGCGACCCCGCGCCCATCATCACCACCTACGGCGTCGGTTATGGGTTTGCGGAGCGGTTGGTGTGGAGATAAGCTTGGATTGCTAACCCATGGTTTCCACATTGAACCCCACCAGGTTACGCTGTTCCCGACTGAATTCGATGCCAATCAGGTGGATAGGATATACGGTGACCAAATACACTAATCATCTCACTTCCTCCTTTTTGGCTCTCGTTTTAGTGACGTCAAATCTGCCCAGGGTAAACCGTTGGCGGGCTCAAGGTGCGGGTAAGGCCAAACCGATGGCCGGATCAGCTTGCAGTCCGCTGCGTTGGATAGGCCTGTGACCTGAACCCTGTGGTGCTAGACTATTCCCATTGAATATTCCCCTGGGAGATGGGCATGCAAACGGTGAATGTGAGTGGCTTGAAGAACAACCCCAGCGATGCCTTGCGGCGGGCGCGTCACGATGTGGTGGTGGTGATGAATCGAGATAAACCCGATGCCTTGATGGTGGGGGTAGAGGCGCTTGGCGGGCTCGATCTGGCGGGCGTTCGGCCGGCCCTGGCTACAGCGTTGTTTCGGGATGGGCATTTGTCTTTGGCACGGGCGTCACGCTTGGCTGAGATGAGCCTGAGTCAGTTTATTACCCATGTGTCGCGCCTGGGTATTCCAGTGATCAGTCTGGAGGCAGCGGATGCCACGGCGGATATGGAGACGCTGGACACATGGCTGGCCGGGTCCTGAGTGATGCCAGCCCGTTGATCGGGCTGGCGCGTGTAGATGGCCTGCCTTGGTTGAAAGACCTTTTCGGCGAGGTTTGGGTACCGCAGGAAGTCTGGCGCGAGCTGTTGCCGGGCCGTGGTTTGCCGGATGAGCCCCTTTTGCTGTGCGCCCATGAACGAGGCATTTTGCGGTTGTGTGATGCGGCACCCGTCGAGCCCCCCGGTGCCTGTATAGATGCCGGACTGGACGCCGGATTGGACGAGGGCGAAACCGCCTGCATCCGACACGCGCTGGCCGATGGGAAAGGCTCATTGTTGCTAATGGATGAGCGTGCGGGACGGGCGATTGCCATTGAGCAGGGTCTGCAGGTGGTGGGGACTGCGGCGGTGATCGGCATGGCCCGCCAGCGGGGGTTGATCCCATCCGCCAAGGCGGTGTTTGCTCGTTTGCACGCCTCCGACTTTCGCATTTCTGCCGCCGTGATCTCGACGATCTTGCGCCGGGTGGGTGAGGCGGATTGAGGGCTCAGGGTTATTTAACCTGCCCCGCCACCCCGCCAGCACCTATGTTCAATGGCCATCAAATACCGCCGTCACGCTCGGCGCGTCCAGAATCCGGTCAGCCCAAAGATCGAGTTGATCAAGGGTCGCTTCCGACAAGCGCACGCGGGTCTCCTCTGACAAAGGGCCAAAGCGTTTGGTCAGTAGCCGGGAGAGCATGGCAGCGGCTTCTTCACGTTTGCCTTGCTGCATACCCTGCTGCATCCCTTGCTGCATGCCCTGCTGCAGCCCCCTCTCCGTCGCCGCTCGCAGTGCCGATGACTCATCCCGCATCGCCCGTTCGCGCACAAAGGCCATGCGCCGGGTTTCCGCATCGGCGCTGAGGCCTTTGAGTTTGTCCAGTGCCTGTTGTACCGGTGGGTAGTCGATGCTTTGCATGGTGCAGTCCTCCTGCCAGTGTTCAAACAGTTTGATCCAGTCCGCCAGAGGGCCCTGGGTATGGCCCAGGCGGTCCGCTTTGCTGAGTTCAATAATGTGCAATTTTAGCTCATCGCCGAGCCTGACCTGCGGATTGTTGCGGTCGCGCAATTCAAAGCACCATTGTGCCTGGTTGGCGTTTTCCGGCTGGTCGAACAGGTCAAAATCCAGCAGATGGATGCCGATGACGGGTTTCAGGCTGTAGTAATCCTCGCCGCTGCTGATTTGGCCGGAGAGGGCGCGGGCCAGGTAATAGGTGCTGCGGGCGCTCCAGGGGTCGAAACGGCGAATCTGCATTTCGACATTGAACAGGCGACCGTGCTGATCCTTGACCAGGATGTCGAGGACGATGAATTTGCCTTTGATTTCATCCGGTTCGATACGCGGATTGAGGACCTCCACCACCTCAACCGGCGGTTCGTCGCTGCGCACGGCGTTGATCAGGGCAGCAAGCAGGGCCGGGGCCTCGGCAAACAGCTTCTTGAAGACGTAGTCGTTTTTCGGGTCGAGCAGGCCGTCTGCTGGGACGGCGTTGGTTGGGGTGGCGGTCATGGCGACTCCTGAAGATTGCTGGGGGCTATGCTGAGTGATTTTAGGGGCGAGTGAGTTCAGGTACTCACGGGCGTAAAGCCAGGGAGCGAGCTGAGCAAACCCATATACCGCAGGCCAAGTCCCACCTTTTCATAGGGTTGGAATAATTCAGATCAGCACCTGCTGGGTGAGAGTTTCCACATCAAACCCACTCAGATTACGCTGCTCCTTGCTGAATTCGATGCCGATGAGGTGAATCGGCTGATTGAGGGCTTGGTACTTCTCGGCATAGTTCTTGATCTTCAGCTGCCCCAGCGCCTTGCCCTCCGGCACCAGCTCGACCACCTTGAACTCGAACAAATAGACCTGTTGATTGAACAATACGGCCATATCCAGCCGCCCCTGGTTGGTGGCGTCTTCCAGGCGAATATCCAGCCCCAGGGCGGCGAAGTGGCTGTAGAAGACGCTGGCCCAGTAGCCTTCGTAGTGGGTGATGGGGTTGTTGCGGTACCAGTCGTGGGGGATGCCGGCGTAGAGGCTGTGAAAGTGCTGGCGCAGCTGCTCGAAGTCACCGCTCATCAGGGTATCGTAGAGACGGCTGACTGACTCGCTGGCCAAGCTGGCGTTGCCGTAGAGTCGGCTGAGCAGGGCCTCGTTGAGGGCGCTTTCCACCTCCAGATTGGGGTAGCCGAGCCGGTATTCGACCCGGGCAGTACCCACCTGGCGCTGGCCGTGGAGGGTCAAATAGCCGGTCTGCCAGAGCAGGGCCTCGGTGGTCATGTCGTCCACATCAAAGCGCGATAGCAGGGCCTCGGTGGCATGCCAGGCGCTGATCTTGGGGCTGAAGGTCTGGCGCTGGGTGAGTACGTCGATCAGGAAGGTCGGCGTGCCGGTTTCAAACCAGTAGCAACGGAACAGGCGGCTATCGAACAACAGCAGCAGGTCGTAGGGGTTATACACCGCCTCGCCGGTCCAGTTGTAGCCATTGTACCAATCGCGAATTTGCTGCCGATCCAGGCCTTCCAGCTCGGGGGCGAATACCTCATCCAGGTCATCTTCCGTATAACCGCAGATCGCCGAATAGCCGACATTCAGGGTGATGTCTTCCAGATTGTTCAGGCCGGAGAAGATGCTCACCTTACTGAACTTGGAAACGCCGGTGATGAAGGCGAATTTGATCTGGGCGTCGTTATCCTTGATCACCGAGTAGAAATTACGCAGGCCATCGCGCATCTCCCGAGCCAACTCGGGCTGGGTCAGGTTATCGACAATGGGCTTGTCGTACTCATCCACCAGAATCACTACGCGCTGACCGTATTTTTGCTCGGCGCTTTGGATCAGCTCGGCAAAACAGCCCGGAGCGGTGGGTTGGCGGCAGCTGATGCCCAGCCTGGCCTGGTTGATGTCGAGCAATTCGCGGAACTTGGCCTCCAGCTGCGCCCGATCGCGCATCAGGCCACCACCAAAGCTCAGGCGAATAACGGGATACTTGATGCCCCAATCCCAGTGCTCATGGGCATAGAGACCGCGAAACAGCGGCTCATTGGCCTGAAACAGCTCGGCCAGGGTGTCCAAGAACAGGGATTTGCCAAAGCGGCGTGGGCGGGATAGGAAGTAATAGCTGCCCTCTTCGATCAACTGCAGGGCAAAGGGGGTTTTGTCCACATAGTAATAGTCCTCGCCACGGATCTTGGCGAAGGTGTAGATGCCGGTAGGGAGTTTTTTGCGTTTCATGCCACCATGATAGCACCGCATAGGGCGGGCCGCGCCCGCCGCTGGGTCGATTCAGCTGGGCCAGCAGCGCCCCACCTCGTCGGCACGGCGGCCAGGGGCCGCCCTATGGGTTGTGGCGCTATGGATCGGCTATGTCTGGACTTGCTGTGAAACACCCTTGCCGTTGCAACGCATCCTGGGAGCTCCGAGCGCTGGCTCGGAGGTGAGTGTTAGCCCGGATGGAGTGCAGCGCCGTCCTGAGCCTGTCGAAGGGCGGAATCCGGGGTTGGTCCCAGTCCAGTGCGACCCGCGACGCAGCGCGTCGCCCCTGGGTACCCACGCAGCGCGTGGGCACCAGAAAACAGGCCAACCCCAGCCCCCTCAGCACGAAACCCTCTCACCCCTGCCGAAAATAATTCCCCAGCACCTCATCCAGATAGGCCTCTCGGGGATTTTCTGAGGTCGGCATGATCAGTTCGCCCTGATAGGTCTCCAGGCCCTGTGAATCCGCATCGGCCGTCGGGCCCCTGGCAGGGTATTTCTGCTTCAGCGCCTCGGCCTTGTCGGTCTCACCGGTGGCCTCATAGGCCTGGATCAGGCCCTGCCGCCAGACGGTTTGCCAGGGGCACTTGTTGTGGGCCTTCTCGAGAAAGGGGATCGCCTCTTTGAGATGGCCCTTGCGCCAGTAGATCACCCCCACCTGATAGTTGGCGGCACCGTGGTCGGGGATGTGGTGCAGCAGCTTTTTGTATTCGTACTCCGCCTCGTCGAGTTTGTCCGCTTTGTAGTAGCTCCCGGCGGTGGTGTACATCCCCGGCTCCGGCAGCAGTTTGATCGTCTCGGGGTCAGGGCGGATGGGGGCATTGGCGGCCTCTACCAGGGGCAGGATATGGGGCTTGTAGTTCATCCACTTGGCCTTGGAGGTCTTGTAGATGGGCTGGCGTACCTGCCAGACGCTGGCGGTCTTCACCGGTCGGTCGAGTTCATTGAAGGCCAGCACCTGCGGCTCCCAGTCAACGCCGATGTAGTCGAGCATCCTGCGCGCCATGCCCTCGGTGTCTTCCACCACATCCTCGTAGTTGATCTCCAGGATTTCGTTGGGGAAGAGCTGCTGCCAGTGGTGCATGAGGAGGTTGTGATCGGCGAGCTGCTGGCCGATCCATTCGAGGTCATAGGCGAAGCCCATGCCGCCGTGTTTGGCCTGGTAGTCGGTGAAATAGTTGCTCATGGCGATGTCGCGCGGGTCGCGGCGCACCGAGATAATGCGGGCGTTGGGGAAGAGCAGCTTGATGAAGCCGATGTTCTCGAAGTTGTGCGGCAGCTTGTCGACGACATGCTTCGCCCCGGGTTTGGCCTCATCGGCATAGCCCTGCAACTCGTCGAGCACCTGCTGGGCGATCCCCTGGCTGACGTAGGCGGTGACATCGTCCATACAGACCGGATATTCGCGGCCGGAGCCGATGTGGCGCTCCCAGCGGTTGAGACCCTGAATCCGGGCGGGGATGACGCCCAGCTCGCCGGCACCCTGGATCAGGCTATGGCCGGCGATGATCTGCTCCACCAGGGTGGTGCCGGAGCGCGGCATGCCCAGCACGAAGACTGGCAGGGTCGAGGGGTTGCCGTAGTCCTTGCGGCGGGCGAAGTAGTCGCGGCTGTAGAGAGCACGGATGCGGGCGCAGCTGTTGCGGTGGGCCTTGGGATCGTAGTGGAGAAAACGCTTGCTGGCCCGGTTGGCCTCGTCGGCGAGGCTGAATGCTTTGTCGTAGTCCTTGCGCTTCTCCCAGGCGGCGGCGAGCTGAAACAGCAGGCCGCTGCGCAGGCTTCCCTCCAGGCTGGGGCGGCGGGCGACCTGCTCAATCTTTTCGAGGGTTGTCTCATCTTCGGGGAAGCGGCGGGCGTTGATGAGGGCGCCGTGGCCCATGACGGGGTCGATCTGCTTGAGGCGCTCGAAATGGGCCACCGCCTCGTCGATGCGCCCCCGCTGCAGGCAAAGACTGCCCAGCTCCCGCAGGGCGGGGGCGAGATGGGGCTGCTCCTCCAGCAGGGCCAGCAGCATCGGCTCGGCCTCGTCGTACTGCTGTTGGTTCGCCTTGACCTGGGCCAGCGCCAGCCGGGCCTGACGCCTGAGGGCACAGATGCGTGCCTCGGGATTGTCATCACTGACTGTCAGCGCCTCGCAGAGTTCGAGTGCCTTGTCGGCTGCCTGCGCGGCCCGCGCCTCGAACTGCGGCAGGCAGGCGTTCACCAGCGCTATCCACCACTCGGGGTTGTCCCTGTCCCGGGCGATGCGCCGCTCGATGAGATGCACCGCCTGGTGGCTACGTCCCAGCAACTGGGCCAGTTCGATGAACTGCCGCACCAGGGTCTCGTTGTCAGGATCGCGGCGCAGCCCCTCCTTGAGCACCGCTTCGGCCTGGGCATGGCGGTCGTTCTCGGCCAGCACCCGGGCGAAGTGGGCCTGTGCGCCTGCCACATCCCCCTGCTCGGCGACCCAGGCCTCGGCCTCGGCGGTTTCTCCCTGTTTGACCCAGAGGCTGAGGCGCAGGTTGTCGAGGGCGTCGCGGTGCTGGTTGCGGATCGCCTCGGGCAGACCCTGCCGGGTGGCCAGCTGTTGCTCGGCCTGCGCCAGTCGTGCCTCGGCTTCGGATAGCTCCTGCTGCTGGAGGTGGAGGTGAATGCGGTTGAGCAGGACGGTGATTCGCCCGGGGTTGTGCTGCAGGCTGCGCTCGAACCATGCGGCCGCTTCGGCGGGTTCGCCCCTGGCCATGCAGGCAAAGCCCCTGCGGGCTAGGGCGAGATCCTGTTCGGGCGCCGCTGCGAGGATGTCGTCGAGGAGGGCGATCGCCCGATCGAACTGCAGCAGCACCAGGCAGGCGCCGGCCAGATCGGTACGCGCATCGACATCGAGTTGATCGAACAGCGCCTCGGCCTGCTGCAGGTGCTCACGTGCGCAGTGGAAATCGCCTTGCTGGGCCTCGGCAAGGGCGAGCAGCGGGAGCGTGGCGGGGTCTGATTGCGCTGCCCATGCCTCGGCGCAGGCCGCTGCCAGCGCGGGGTAGTCCTGCTGCTCCATCAGTTGGCGCAGATGGGTGATGGTTGGGTCGATCATGGTCTAACTCTGTTTCAGGATGGATGGGGCTATGCTCTGTTCTCAGTCTCTGCTGGCCAGCGCCTAAGCCTGGCGCTCTGACCAGTGCCGACCACCTCTTCCCGTTAGGGTTCGTGCCTCATCCATATGCTCAACGGGTCGTCCAACACCGGGCTGTTGTTCCAGCACAGCTACCCCTTGGCGAATGGCTTTTGCGGCACGCTTTGCCGCGTCAGGATGTTTGAGTGCCAGGAAGCGGTAAAGCCGCTGCACATCCAGCAGCGCTGCCGGAGTCCAGATCAATCGTGACATTCGGGTGGTTCAGTGTCATGGCCTTGTTCAAGCTGGTTCAGCCAGGCATCGGCCTCATCGGCAGCAACATGCAGGCCATTGGCCCGAAAGGCTTCCCATGCCTGTAGCCTCTGCTGGCGGAACGCCTCTCGCTTCTCTTCGCGATCCACGTACTCGGTGATCGCCACGGGGCGAACGGCAGCAGTCGTCATAGCAACCTCCAGGGCATTATCCTAAGGTATTACCTAACTATACCAAGAACCGCCAAGCCATCTTCAATGTGGCCGCTTTCCACCTCTACGAACAAGCCCCAACACACCTTAGCCCGTAGGTTGGGGTGAGAAACGAACCCCAACAGACCCCGTAGCCCGTAGGTTGGGGTGAGGAACGAACCCCAACAGACCCCGCCCTATCGTTCACCCACATCACCCCGGTCTTCCACCAGTCCACCCACCCCCCAATCGGATTCGAGCATACCTTTGGCAATAGCGCGGTGGATGCTCGAATGCGCCCCATCGGCCGGACGCGAGACATACCCGTGTTTCACCGGATTGTAGTGGATGTAGTCCACATGCCTCTGGTAGTCCTGTTCATCCCGGATGCTGTGTTCCCAGTACCGCCGTTGCCAAATGCCGCGTTCCCCCTTTCTCCTTCGGCTCGCGTTGATGCGCTCGTCCCGGGCGATTTGGCGCGAGAAACCCGACTTAATCAGCATCCACCGGGTGGCGAAATCGGCATCACCTGAGGGTAGCGTCCAGATCGCATGCAGATGATCGGGCAGCACCACAAAGGCATCGATATAAAAGGGGTGGCTTTTTTTTACCCGTTGCACCGAGGTGCGCAACAAGGCCACATGATCCACCAACAAACGCAGCCGACGTTCGGCCAGATTGACCGTAAAGAAGTATGAACCGCCCGGCACATTAGCCCGTCGGTAACGCATCGTCTGTGGGTTGCTCCATTGCGTTGGTTGGGGTGAGTCTGCGCAGCCCAACGATTGAGCCACACCTGGCGGCATCTTGTTGGGGTTCGTGCCTCACCCCAACCTACGCGCTGCAAATGGGTTTTGCAGGCCTGATCCATTTCACGACAAGCAGTCGCCTTTGGTAGGTTGGGGTGAGCCTGCGAAGCCCAACGATTGAGCCACACCAGGCGGCATCTTGTTGGGGTTCGTACCTCACCCCAACCTACGTGCTATTTTGATCGAGATGGCACACTGCCTTTACGCTGTCGGAAGCCAAGCGGAACCGTTGTAGTATCTGATCTCTGGGACAGCATCCCATGTACCCATGAATAAATCAGCGCCCGTACTACCTCCGTATGATCGATACATAAAGCCATCAGCGTACAGAATCGCTGCGTTTTCATAACCGGCCGGTCCTGTTTTCAGTTTCACTACGCTAAAAACTGGTTCGCTGACACTCGCAACTGGATCCTTCCAATAACCTTTAATCGCTCCCTCATCAGACGCAATAAAATACAATACGTCGTCATCATCCAGAGCGTCCCAGTTGGGTAGTTCTCCGATGCTGCGGGGGGTCACCTTCGATGCGTTATGGTCTACTATTATCTTAATCCTGTAAATTGTATCAGCAGACAGTGTCGCACCTCCTTCGTATGCTCCAGTGTCCGTGTTGTAGACGATATCAAAGGTCGGTCCCTCCGCGACGTCGTTCACCGTAACCGCCACGTCCTGTGTCTCGATGTTGCCCGCCGCATCGGTGGCGCTGACTTGCACCTCGTAAACATTATTACCATCTGAATCCGCTTGCGACTCAAAATCAGGCGCCGACTGAAACGCCAAGGCTCCCGATGCGTCAATGCTAAACCTGAGCTGATCATCTCCACCGCTGAGACTCCAGGTAACCGTCTCATCTGCCGTCATGGTGTGAACGGGGGTGGTGTTCTCATCGATAGAGACCGATGCAGTCGGGCCTGTCGCGTCGTCGGGTCCGGTGATGGTTGGGGCGGTGGTGTCGACTACCAGTGCGGCGTTATCGGCCAGATTGGCCGATGCCGGCAGGGTCGTGCTGGCCATGGCATTACCCGCCGTGTCGGTCGGGATGTTGCTGCCCGAACTGCCCAACACGAAGGAGGCCACCGTCAGGTCGCCACTGGTGTCACCCGCCTGCACCGTGTAGCTGCCGACCAGTTTGGTGGCATCGCTACCATCGCGGGTGAGGACCACTTCGCGGTCGGTGGTGCCGGTCTCGAGGGTGACGGTGATCTGACCGCCCACTGCCAACGCCTCACTCGCGGTGGCGGTGATGTTGATGGCGTCTCCCGCCTTGTAACTGCCATTTGATGTTGTCGAACTGAAGGCGGTGACGGTCGGCGCAACCCCATCGACGAGGACGGCGGTTGTGGTGCCGACACTGTTCAAGGCGGTGTCGAGCGCATTCCCCGCCGCATCCTTCAGCGTCCCGCCGTTGGCGTCGATGCTGCCTCCCACCGCAATGCCGTCGCTGTCCAGATCACCGCTCTGCACGCTGTAGCTGAATACCAGCGCCTGGCTGCCGCTGCCACTGGCGTAGTTGGCATAGAGGGTACTGCTGCCGACGGTCAGGGCCAGACGGGGCGTGCCGTTGGTGGTGTCCACAGTCACATTCTCGTCGGTGTTGACGGTGAAGCTGAGGGTGTCACCGGTCTTGTAGGTGGTATTGGCGGGCACGGTGACGCTGGTGATGGTCGGGGCCGTTTCGTCGGCGATGTCGGTAATCGCCAGGCTGACCGCCTGTTCGCTGGCATTGCCCGCTGCGTCGGTGGCCACGACGGTGAAGGCGTAACTGGCCTTGGTCTCGTAGTCTGGGTTGCCGGTCAGGGTGACCGCGCCCGTGTTGGCATCAATGCCAAGGCTGGCGTGGTCGTCCACGGCCTTGAGACTGTAGCTGACCGTGTTGTCATCAGTCGTTGTCGCAGTGTAGATCGTCTGGCCTGCACCGGAGTTTTCGGCAATCGCCGTTGCTGTGGCACCAGAAGTGAAGCTGGGCGCTACCGCATCCACCGGGTAGCTGGCGTTGTCCGCCACGGCACTGTGGGTGAGGGTGGCGGCATTACCTGCGGCGTCGCTCAGACTGCCGCCGTTGGCGCTGAGGCTGTTGCTGTCGATGCTGATGCCATTGGCATCGGACAGGCCCGATTCGAGGCTGTATTTGAACACCAGGGCGGTGGTGCCGCTGCCGCTGTCGTAACTGGCCTGCTTGGTGGTGCCGCCAATGTTGAGCGCCAGTTGCGGGGTGCCGTTGGTGGTGTCGACCGTGGTTGCTTCACTCATCGTCACGGTGACGCTGATCTCGTCGCCGGTGTTGTAGAGGCTATTCTGTACGCCGGTGGCCGAGGTGAGGGCGAGGCTGGAGACACTCGGCGCAACCCCATCGACGAGGACGGCGGTTGTGGCGCCGACACTGTTCAAGGTGGTGTTGAGCGTATTACCCGCCGCATCCTTCAGCGTCCCGCCGTTGGCGTCGATGCTGCCTCCCACCGCAATGCCGTCGCTGTCCAGATCGCCGCTCTGTACGCTGTAGCTGAATACCAGCGCCTGGCTGCCGCTGCCACTGGCGTAGTTGGCATAGAGGGGACTGCTGCCGACGGTCAGGGCCAGACGGGGCGTGCCGTTGGTGGTGTCCACAGTCACATTCTCGTCGGTGTTGACGGTGAAGCTGAGGGTGTCACCGGTCTTGTAGGTGGCATCGGCGGGCACGGTGACGCTGCTGACGGTCGGGGCCGTTTCGTCGGCGATGTCGGTAATCGCCAGGCTGACCGCCTGTTCGCTGGCATTGCCCGCTGCGTCGGTGGCCACGACGGTGAAGGCGTAACTGGCCTTGGTCTCGTAGTCTGGGTTGCCGGTCAGGGTGACCGCGCCCGTGTTGGCATCAATGCCAAGGCTGGCGTGGTCGTCCACGGCCTTGAGACTGTAGCTGACCGTGTTGTCATCAGTCGTTGTCGCAGTGTAGATCGTCTGGCCTGCACCGGAGTTTTCGGCAATCGCCGTTGCTGTGGCGCCAGAAGTGAAGCTGGGCGCTACCGCATCCACCGGGTAGCTGGCGTTGTCCGCCACGGCACTGTGGGTGAGGGTGGCGGCATTACCAGCGGCGTCGCTCAGACTGCCGCCGTTGGCGCTGAGGCTGTTGCTGTCGATGCTGATGCCATTGGCATCGGACAGGCCCGATTCGAGGCTGTATTTGAACACCAGGGCGGTGGTGCCGCTGCCGCTGTCGTAACTGGCCTGCTTGGTGGTGCCGCCAATGTTGAGCGCCAGTTGCGGGGTGCCGTTGGTGGTGTCGATCGTGGTTGCTTCACTCATCGTCACGGTGACGCTGATCTCGTCGCCGGTGTTGTAGAGGCTATTCTGTACGCCGGTGGCCGAGGTGAGGGCGAGGCTGGAGACACTCGGCGCAACCCCATCGACGAGGACGGCGGTTGTGGCGCCGACACCGTTCAAGGTGGTGTTGAGCGCATTCCCCGCCGCATCCTTCAGCGTCCCGCCGTTGGCGTCGATGCTGCCTCCCACCGCAATGCCGTCGCTGTCCAGATCACCGCTCTGCACGCTGTAGCTGAATACCAGCGCCTGGCTGCCGCTGCCACTGGCGTAGTTGGCATAGAGGGTACTGCTGCCGACGGTCAGGGCCAGACGGGGCGTGCCGTTGGTGGTGTCCACAGTCACGTTCTCGTCGGTGTTGACGGTGAAGCTGAGGGTGTCACCGGTCTTGTAGGTGTCATTGGCGGGCACGGTGACGCTGCTGACGGTCGGAACTACCGTATCCACCGCCTGGGTGGACTGGGTGGCCGCGGTGTTGTTGTTACCCGCCGCATCCTGCGCCACATCGGCGGCTACATCGACGGTGATGTCGGTGGTGCTGTTGGCATCGGGGGTGACCACCAGGGTGTAGACGCTGTCTCCATCGGTGCCACTGGCAAAGCTGCCCGCTTTGGTGCCGCCGGTGACGTTGACATCATCCACGGTGAAGCCTGTGACGGCTTCGGAGAAGGTGAAGGTGTAGGTGATATCACCCGTGGCGGTGCCGCTGGTGTCATCGGTGATGGCTACTGTGGGTGCCGTGGTGTCGGGCGCAGGCGCAGGCGCTGGCGCTGGCTCGGGTTGGGGCTGTGGCTCTGGCTGCGGCTCGGGCTCGGGTTGGGGCTGTGGCTCTGGCTGCGGCTCGGGCTCATCTTCCACCGGCACGATCTCACCAGATAGCCGGTATCGGCATCCGCTTCCTTGTCGTCAAGATTATCGCCGGTGAATTCTTCGCTCGCTTGGCTGAAGTCCCCTTGCTGCATGCCTTCGGCGAGGGCCTCGGTGGCTTCGCCTTGGGCCACGACCATGCTCTGGGTCAATTGGGTAACGGTTGTGGATGCCGCTGCCGAGCTGTTGCTGGCGGCGGTAATGCCGGCAATCTGCTGGGTCTGCTCCTGGCTCAGGGTTTCACCCAGGCCACTGGCCGTGGAGCTGTTTTGAATGATCTGGCCCAGGGTGTCGCTGTCGGTCAGGTCCAGGGCACCTGTGCCGCCCTGGCTGGCATTCAGCAGGCTTTGGCTGAGGCTTTGGAGCACCGCATCAGCACTGCCTAGGGGGTCGCTCTCGCCCTTGGCAGTGCTGAGCACGGTGCTGGTTTGCACCAGTACATTGACCACCTGGGCCACGGCCTTCTGTACCGCCAGGGCGTCGCTGTCATTGCGGTTCTCTGCCAGCCTCTGGATGGGGTCGTAGGTGAGAACGCTGATGGTATCCGATAGGCCCAGGCCTCGCTGCACGGCTGTGGCGGCCTGTTCCACCGTGGCGGCCTGGCCGCTGCTAAGCATGCTCTGCACCAAGGTGGTGAGGGGGTTGATGATCGTGGTGCCGGCCGGGGCAGTGAGCACGCCCTTGAAGGGCTGGTTGGTCATGATGTCGGTACCACCTTGGGCGATCAGCATGCCTTGGGTGTCTCGGGGCAGCTCGTAGTTGCCGAAGGCATCGGTGGTGGTGGACCATTCGCCCTCATCTTGCTGGCCGTTGCCGTTGGCGTCGGCAAACACGGTGGCGCCGGCCACGTAGCCATCGGCTACCTTGTTGATGATGCCAGTCTCGGTCAGATTGGCGGCGAATTTGTTCAGCCCCTCAATAACGGCATTGCGGCTGGTGTCGGAGCTACCGATGTTCTGGATCAGTGCCGTGACTGCCTGATACACGGCATTGCCGGCGTACCAGTCGTCGCGACCGGCCTCGGTCAGGGTGTCGAGAAAGGCGCTGCTGGCCTCGGCGCGGTTGTTCAGGGGCTGGCTCCAGGCCTCTTCAGCGGTGATCAGGCGGGCGTAGAGCTTGCTCCAGGTGTCTATGCCCTGGGCCTGTAGCTCGGGGATGAGTGCTTCAACCTGCTCATCGGTCATGTCCAGGCCCAGCCCGTTCTTGGTCACGGCTTTGATCATCTCCACCACGCCGTGCTGTTCACTGAGCTGGCCCATGTAGGCATCGACCAAGTCGATGATGCCCTGAACCCCCTGTTCCGCCAGCAAGGCTTGCAGCGCGGTGATATTGTCGGCGCTGGCGGCGCGGCCGGTGGCGAGGATAAAGATCTCTTGCAGTAGGTTGGCCAGTTCGGGCTGGGCGGCTTGTTCGAGGACGTGGTAGTCCTGCACCTGGGTATCGATGACGGCGATTTGGTTGGAAGCAACGGTAAACATGGGGTAACCCTCGACAGCAAACGAAATACAGCCGTTCTATTTAGCAGAGCCACTGGCGCTATCCTGTCAAAACCTGTCAATCGCTTGATAAAGATGCTGGGTTATTTGGACAGGGGGAAAGGGCTGAGGGGTGATCTGCGCCGCTCCTTCCCTGCAAAGGGCGAGGGGCTTGATGGCCTGGGCGGTTCAGAAACGATCAGACCAACCGCATCTCGACGCAGAGCTGGTAGCCCCAGTTGCGGATGGCCTTGATGGTCGGTGCATCGGCAGCGGACGGTGTGAGCTTCTTGCGCAGGCGGGAGATGGGTAGTTCTAAAGCCGGCTTGGTGAAGGTATCCAGATCCATCCCCAGGATCTCCGCGACCTGCCAGTACTCCAGCCGATGCTGGGCGGCCTGGGCAAAGGCGACGAGCAAGGCCGCCTCCTTGGCGTTGAGCCGGGTGGTGTTAGGGGTTCCAGATTCGATCAGCAGCAGGCGCTGCGGGTCGAGCAGCAACCCCGCTTCGGCCGCTGGCGGCTTCAATCGCCGTGCCAGGGAGCGGATGGCAGCATTGAGCTCGGCCAGGCTGGCGGGCTTGGTCAGGTAGATGTCGGCACCCTGGGCATAACCGGCGGAGCGGTCCTGGCTGCGGGTGCGGGCGGTGAGCATGATGATGCCCACCTCGGGCTGAACCTGGCGCAGGCGTGCGGCCAGGGAGAGGCCATCTTCGCCGGGAAGGTTGAGGTCGATGATGAACAGGTCCCAAACACCCTGGCTGGCCTGCTCGGCCACCGCCTCGGCACAATCGACGCCCTGGACCCGATGCCCCTGACCACCGAGCGCATCGACCAGGGACTCGCGCAGGTCGTCGTTGTCTTCGACGATCAGGATGTTGAGGCGGACGTGAGCGGTATCCATAGCTGGAAGTGTACCCGGTCCGGCTCGGGCCGGTAGCTCAGATCCGCGTCCAGGGTGTCGGCGATACCCCGGGCCAGGTAGAGACCCAGGCCAGAGCCGCTCTTGCCCTGGGCCTTGTCGCCCCGGTAAAACTTGTCGAACAGGCGCTCGGGGTCTGGAGGGGCCAGGCCTGGCGCCAGCGGGTTGCTGATCTGCCACCGGAGGCCGGGGCGGTCGTCGCTTCCGGGTTGTCGTGAAATCGCGATCGTCACCGGCGCGCCCTTCGGGGAATACTTCAGGGCGTTCTCGACCAGGTTGTGCAGCACGATGAACAGCAACTGGGGGTCGGTGTGCAGGGTCAGTTGCCGGTCGAGGCCCGTGATGCTCAGGCGCGCGGCCGCGTGGCTGGCGGCGACCAGGTCGGCCAGCAATTCTTCCACGCTTACGGGAACGGCCTGCCCTTGCAGCAGCCCCTGGTCGAGCCGGTTGGCCTGGCTGCAGCGTTCGATGATGTTGTCGAGCCCGGACAGGGCGCGTTCGATGCGCTGGCGGCGCGGTTCATCCCCGGCCACGGAGGTCATGGCATCCAGGGTCAGGCGTACCGTGGCCAGGGGGTTCTTGAGTTCGTGGGAGAGCATGGACAGCAGCTGCCCCTGCTCCTGGCGAAACCCCTTCTCCAGCAAAACGGCCTGTTGTGCCTGTTTCGCCGTCTCAAGGGCCTGTTTGCGTTCGTCCTCGGCACGACGGTAGTGCAGCATGATGGCAAAGTGCAGCAGCAACACGTGGAACAGGTTGCTGGTCATGCCGATGGGGATGTTCCAGCTATCGAACGGGATCAGGGCGAGGGTGCCGAAGATGTTCCAGATCAGCAGGACACCATAGGCGCCATAGGCCACCGCCAGCAGGCGCGACCAAAGGACGCCGGTGCGCCAGAGGCGGACGATCGGCCAGGGCATGGTGAAGGAGGCAACGATGGCGATCATCAGCAACAGGGGCGCGAAGGTCTGGTAGTGGCCCAACGGGGTCGCCAGTGCCGTCACCAGGGAGGCGGCAACGCCAAATTGGCTGAAGCGGTAGATGAAGGGGTGATAGCGCTTGAGTTCGAGGATCAGGATGAAAAAAACGAAGGCCAGGGCGCCGGCCAGTGACAGGGTCACGCCCAGCAGCAGGTTGGCCAGCAGGGGCTGCTCGGGAAATACAAACTCCGACACCAGGCCATTGATGGCCGCCCATTGCAGGGCGTTGAGAAACAGGTAGCCACTGTAGACCAGAAACACCCGGCGACGCGCGACGACCCAGCTGACCAGGTTGAACAGCAGCACGGTGCTCAACAGGCTGAAGTAGAGGCCCAATACCAGGTAGCTGCTACGCAGGTGTTTGTCGAAGGCATCGGGCTGCCACAGGATGACGACGGCCGAGAGGCTGCTGCTGGTCTGGAGGCGCAGAAACAGCTGATGGGTACCGGGCTGCAGGTCGAGCTTGAAGGCGTGGGCGCGGTAGTCCAGTTCCTTCTGGGATTGTGGCAGTCGATCACCGGCCTGGCGCTGCACCACCTGCCCCGCGGGTCCTCGGTGATAGAGGCGGATGTCGTCCAGGTAGGGGACGGCGATCTCGACCCAGCGGCTCTGGGTTTTGTCGGCGGGATTGGTGATGGTGAAGTGCAACCAGACAGCATCAGGTCGGTAGCCCAGGCCAAGGTTACCCGGTAGCGGGCGGAACCGGCCCTGCTGCCAGGCCTGGGTGGCCTCCGCCAGGGTCATTTCCCGTGTGGGGTCGATGAGCAGGCTCAACTCGCCTTGGTCGAGGATACGCTTGGGGGTATCGTCGAGGGCAATGATCGTCGTGCTGGCAGCCGTTACCGGAACGGCCAGAATCAATAACAGGCAAAGCCCGACCCAGCGCCCCATCAGAACGCTTTCTGGTAGCGCAGGGCAATCTCCCGATCCGTGCGGAAGCCGTTTTCGTTGTCGATCTCTTTCGCCAGGCGCAATATCAGTTGCTGCTTGCCGGGCAGGAACCAGGTGGCGCCGAGGTTGACGCGGCTGTTCTCGGGTGGGTTGTCGAGGGCAACTCCGTTCAGCGTGGCCGCCCCGCCCCAATTCAGTTGGCCGCCCAGGTGCAGGTGAAAGGCCGGGGTGACCCGCCAGCGCAGGTAGCCGGTCAGGGCCAGGGCCGGGTCCTGTTCCAGGGTGTTGTTGCCGAGATAGTCGTCGTTGTCGCCGTAGAGAGTCAGCTCCGGCAAAAGCTCGAACAGCACCTTGGGCGTGATGTCCTTCTGCCAGCCGCCGGAAAGTACCAGGCGCCAGCGGTTCTCGGCGTAGTTGAGCAACTGCCCGCTGTTGAAGCTTCCGGTCGGGGCAATCACCATGGCGCTCAGGCCCAGGTAGTTGGCGTTTCGGCGATCCTTGATCGGCCAGACGGTCAAACCCAAACGCAGGTCACCGAAGCCGGTGGTGTTGCGACCAATGGCATTGGCAAGCGTTACGGGCTTGGCCGACAGGTCGGCCCAGGTCAGCGCCACCACCGAGGTGGCCGTCATGCCGGCCAGCTCGAAGGTGTTGACGCCGCGCAACGCGGCGATCTGGCCGGTCAGCTTGCCGTTGGCCTGCTTGCTGCCCTTGGCATAGGGGCCAGCCGAGGTGCGATCGTAGGCATAGAAGCTGACGATGCGGTCCCCCGGTTCGCTGGGGTAGTAGTCACCGGGGTAGATGTCGTTGGTGGCGCTTGCGGCGCTTCCAGCAAACAGACTGCCGACAAGGGCAAACAATGGAATCGCCCAACGGTGCATGGCTCTCCTCGTCAATCGACCCGATTCAGCCCAGAGACTCTACCACAAAGCCCACCAGGTTGCGCTGCTCCCGGCTGAACTCGATACCGATCAGGTGGATGGGCTGGTTCAGGGCGCGGTACTTTTCGGCATAGTTCTTCGCCTTGAGCTGCTCCAGCGCCCTACCCTCCGGCACCAGTTCCACGACCTTGAACTCGAACAGGTAGATTTGCTGATTGAACAGCACCGCCATGTCCAGCCGGCCTTGGTTGGTGGTGTCTTCCAGGCGGATGTCCAGGCCTAGGGCGGCGAAGTGGCTGTAGAAGACGCTGGCCCAGTAGCCTTCATACTGGGTGATGGGGTTGTTACGGTACCAGTCGTGGGGGATGCTGGCGTAGAGGCTGACAAAGTGCTGGCGCAGCTGCTCGAAATCGCCGCTCATCAAGGTATCGAAGAGGCGGCTCATGCCCCGGCTGGCCTGGCTGGGATCACCCATCAGGGCCTTGGTCAGGCTGTTGTTCAGGGCGCTGCGCACCTCCAGATTGGGATAGCCGAGCTGGTAGTCGATACGGGCACCCGTGTGGCGCTGACCCTGGATGGTCAGGTAGCCGGTCTGCCAGAGCAGGGCCTCGGTGCTGATGTGATCGATATCGAACGAGCCCAGCAGATCCTCGTCACCGCTCAGGGATTCCAGGTTTGGGCTGAAGACACCCCGGCCAGTCAGGACATCGATCAAAAAGGTCGGCGTGCCCGTCTCGAACCAATAAGAGCGGAATTGCCGGTTACGCAGCAGCAGCAAGAGGTCATAGGGGTTATACACCGCCTCGCCGGTCCAGTTGTAGCCATTGTACCAGTCGCGAATTTGCTGCCGGTCCAGGCCTTCCAGCTCCGGGGCGAATACCTCATCCAGATCATCCTCGGTATAGCCACAGATGGCCGAGTAACGCCGGTCGATGGTGATGTCTTCCAGGTTGTTCAGGCCAGAGAAGATGCTCACCTTGCTGAACTTGGACACGCCGGTGATGAAGGCGAATTTGATCTGGGCGTCGTTGTCCTTGATCACGGAATAGAGGTTACGCAGGCCATCGCGCATCTCGCGGGCCAGGTCAGGCTGGGTCAGGTTATCCACTATGGGCTTGTCGTATTCATCCACCAAGATGACCACACGCTGGCCGTATTTTGCTTCTGCCGCCTGGATTAACTCGGCAAAGCAGGCGGGGATGTCCATATCCGGCGTACAGGGAATACCCAGCGAACGCTGGTTGATGCGCAGCAGGTCCTGCATCTTGTTCTCCAGCTGCGCCCGATCGCGCATCAGGCCACCACCAAAGCTCAGCCGAATGACAGGGTATTGGATCGACCAATCCCAGTGCTCATGGGCATAGAGCCCGCGAAACAGCGGCTCATTGGCCTGGAAAAGCTCTGCCAGAGTGTCCAAGAACAACGACTTGCCAAAGCGGCGCGGGCGGGAGAGGAAGTAGTATTTACCCTCATCGACCAGCCTCATGGCATAGGCGGTCTTATCGACATAGTAATGACCCTCCTCGCGCATCTCGCGGAGGTTGGAAATACCGGCAGGGAGTTTTTTGCGTTCCATGGAACCATAATAGCACTGGCATGGCCCTGTGGGGGCAGGCCAGGAGCCTGTCGGGTTTAGGAGCCCGTAACGAGCAAGGTGGGAGAGCGAGAACAAATTTTCACGATTTTGAGGCGCATAGTTGGCCTAGGCAACGAAAAATCGGGGCCAATGTTTAAAACAATTTTGGGCCGTTCTTCCCACCGGCGCAGTAGGAGCATCCTAAATCCGACAGGCTCCCAGGCCTCGATGATTCCATTTCGCCCATCCCAGCCAGCGGCCATGGGGCTGATGTCCGACCGGCAAGGGCCACCCCTCAGGTCTTGTCGGCCGCTGCGCCGTATTCGAAGGAGTCGGAGTAAAGCCTTGCCAGGTCCAGGCCGGCGGCCTCAAAGCCTTGCTTGGCGGCCTGGATCATCGGTGGTGGGCCGGCCATATAGACGTCGAAGCCGCTCAGATCGGGGTTATCCGCCAGCACCGCCTGGTGCACCCAGCCGCTGCGGCCGGCCCAGTCCGGGTCCGGTTCAGACAGCACCGGGATGAATCGCATCTGGCTGTGCTCCTGTTGCCATTGCTCCGCCAGTGGACGCAGATAGAGGTCCCGCTCGGCGTGCGCCCCCCAATACAGCTGCAGCGGCCTGGGGTCGCCGATGTGTATGATGTGCTCGATGATGCCCTTGATCGGGGCAAAGCCGGTGCCGCCGGCGACGAAGATCATCGGTCGCTCAGAAGACTCGCGCAGGGTAAAGCCGCCCAGCGGGGCCTCGATGCGCAGCAGGGCCTTGGGCTGCATCTGGGCGAAGACGTAGTCGGTGAACTGACCGCCTTCGACATGACGCACATGCAGTTCGATGAAGGCATCGTCGTGCGGGGCGTTGGCCAGGGAGAAGGCGCGCTTGCGGCCATCGGCCAGGATAACGTTGAGATACTGACCGGCCTGGAACTGCAAGCGATCACCCTCGGGCAGCTTCAGCTGCAGGCGCACCACATCATGGGCGATACGTTCCAGGCTGTGCACCTTGCAGGGCAGGGTCTTGACCTCGAAGTCCTGCGCCTGCAACAGCTCAGGCACCTGGATCAGCAGATCGGAGCGGGGCACGGCCTGACAGCTGAGCAGGGCATTGGTCGGCTTGTCCCTGAGGGTCTCGCTGGGACCATCGGGGTAGTCCACCTGACCCGATTCCAGGCTGCACAGGCAACTGCCACAGAGGCCGCTGCGGCAGCCATAGGGCAGGCCTATGCTCTGGCGCAAGGCGGCATCCAGCAGGGTTTCTCCCTCATTGACCTGCATGACTTGACCCGTGGGCTGGATGGTTACGCTGAAATTCATGGGAATCTGCCTTGTTTTTCGCCAAAATGGCTGCCGATTGTACGGATTTACCGGGATATTGAAACCTTATGAATGACCTGATCATTGCCGGCTGTGGCTACCTGGGCCAGCGCCTGGCGCAAAGCCATCACGCCGATGGCGATGGGGTACTGGCCCTGGTGCGCAGCCCTGAATCACTACAGGCCCTGCAGCGGCAGGGGGTCAACGGCCAGTGCCTGGACCTGGATTGGGATAGGGAGCGGCTGGCCCAGGCCGCCGCCCCGGATGTCGAGCGGGCCCGTCTCTATTGGCTGATCCCGCCCCAGCCCAGCGGCGAGGAGGACAGCCGCAGCGCCGCCTTTTTGCGCCTGATCCAGGGCCAGCGACCGGGCCGGGTGGTGCTGATCAGCACCACCGGGGTCTATGGCGATTGCCAGGGTGCCTGGGTGGATGAAACCCGGCCGGTCAAGCCCAAGGCACCCCGCGCCCTGCGCCGCTGGTCGGCGGAGCAACAATGGCGGGACTGGGCCGATGGGCAGGGGGTTGAGCTGGTGATCTTGCGCCTGCCCGGCATCTACGGTCCCGGTCGCCTGCCCCTGGCGCGGCTGCAAAAGGGCCTGCCCATGCTCTGCGAGGCCGAGGCCCCCTGGTCCAACCGCATCCACATCGACGACCTGACCCAGGTCTGCCGCGCCGCCATGGACCGTGCACCAAATGGCAGCCTGTACCATGTCAGCGACGGCCAGCCCTCCACCATGCTGGATTATTTCAACCGGGTGGCCGATCTGGCCGGCCTGCCCCGGCCCGAGCAGATCAGCCGCCAGCAGGCCGAGGCCAGCCTGTCAACAGAGATGCTGAGTTACCTGAACGAATCGCGCCGTATCGATAACCGCAAGATGCTGAAAGAGCTGGCCATAGAGCTGCGCTATCCGGGCCTGGATCAGGGCCTGGCCGCCTGTTGGCCGACGCAACCCGGTTGACCTTTTGGGCCTGAATTGCTATAAGTCCCCGCATTTTCACCTGTTCAGCCTTGCTGCTTCGGGTTTTACTTTTCACGTCTATATTAGAATTACAGCAGGTATCGATATGAAGAAACAGCTCACCCCCCTCGTAGCCGCGCTGCTGGTCAGCGCCCCGCTGCTGTCCGGCACGGCCCAGGCCGCTGGCGATATCGAGGCCGGCCAGACCAAGTCCGCCACCTGCGCCGCCTGCCATGGCCCCGACGGCAACAGCCCCAACCCCATCTGGCCCAAGCTGGCCGGTCAGTCGGTCGGCTACATCCTGGATCAGCTGGGCAAGTTCAAGGCCGGTGAACGCAATGACCCCCTGATGACCCCCATGGCCGCCCCCCTGAGCGAGGAAGACATGGCCGACCTGGCCGCCTACTTCTCCAGCCAGAAGCGTCAGCTGGGCAGTGCCGAGGCCGACAAGGTCGCCCTGGGCGAACAGCTCTACCGCGCCGGTGATGCAAAAAAGGGGCTGGCCGCCTGCTCCTCCTGCCACGGCCCCAGTGGCGCGGGCATCCCGGCGGCCAACTTCCCCGGCCTCAGCGGTCAGCACGCCGCCTATGTGGAAAAGGCGCTGAAGGACTTCCGTGACGGCAACCGAAGCACCGACCTGAACAAGATGATGCGCGACCTGGCCGGCAAGATGAGCGATACAGAGATTGCCGCCGTATCCCAATACGTGCAAGGGCTGCGCTGAGCAGAGGACAGAGGACGGAAGACAGGGGACAGGTTTTCGTATCGCTTCGCGATACTTGATTGCATAGGGGTGCGCAGCACACCTCAATCCCCTGCCCTCAATCCTCTGTCTTCTGTCTTCTGAACCCTGTCCTCTGTCTTCTGATTGAAGTCGCTATGCGACATTTGGTGTTAATGTCGCGAAGCGACACAACATCCCGTCTTCCGTCTTCTGTCTTCTGAACCCGAGGAAACCCAGATGCTGAAAAAACTCCTGCTTGCCCTGCTGCTAACGGGGCTACCCCTGCTGGCCCTGGCCGCTGGCCCCTTCAAGGAGAACCAGAACTACTTCGAGATCTTCCCCAGCTATCCGGGGACCGAGCCCGGCAAGATCGAAGTGGTCGAATTCTTCATGTACACCTGCCCGCACTGCTACGACTTCGAGCCGCATCTGCTGGACTGGCTGAAGACCAAGCCAGAGGATGTCGATTTCATCAAGGTGCCGGCCATCTTCAACCCCCAGGCCCGCTTCTTCGCCGAGACCTACTACAGCCTGGAAATCCTTGGCGTGGACCACTCCGTGCATGAAAAGATCTTTGCCGCCATCCATGACCAGCGCCGGGACCTAGGCAATGTCGATGCCATGGCCCGCTTTCTGGGCGAGACCGGCATTGATGCCGACAGCTACCGCAAGCAGCTTAAGTCCTTTGCCGTGCAGGCACGGGTCAATCGTGCCGACGAACTGGTCAAGCGCTTTTCCATCCGCGCCGTGCCCAGCATGGTGATCAATGGTGCCTGGCGCACCGGCCAGGTCGCAAGCTTCGAGCAGATGCTGCAACTGGTCGATCACCTGATCGACAAAAGCCGCAGCGAGGCACAGGCCGAGCAGCCCTGAACCCGGCCAGATGGATGCCCCGCAGCCGCCACGCTCCCTGCGCCTGCTCAGCTACAATATCCAGACCGGGGCAGACAGCCACCGCTACCGCCACTATCTGACCCGTGGCTGGCGCAACTGGCTGCCGCACCCGGCGCAGATGCCCAACCTGGATCGGGTTGCCGAGCTGGTGCGCGATTACGATCTGGTCGGCCTGCAAGAGGTGGACTCAGGCAGTCTGCGGAGCAACTTTGTCGATCAAACCCAATACCTCGGCCAACGCGCCGGCTTTGGCTGCTGGTACAGCCAGGTCAACCGCAACCTGGGTGCCCTGGGCCAGCACAGCAACGGCCTGCTCAGCCGCTACCTGCCCAACCGGATAGAAGAACACAAGCTGCCGGGCAACCTGCCCGGCCGGGGTGCCTTGCTGGCGGTGCTCGGGCCGCCGGAACAGGAGCTTGCGGTGTGCGTGGTTCACCTGGCCCTCGGCCAGGGCGGACGCAGCCGCCAGCTGGGCTACATCGGCGAACTGGTCCGCCCCTTCCCCCACGCCATCGTCATGGGCGACATGAACTGCGCCTACGAGGCCCCCGAACTGCAACGCCTGCTGCAACGCAGCGGGCTGCGGCCGCCGCCCTGCAGCGCACCCAGTTTCCCCAGCTGGCGGCCTTGGCGTAGAATCGACCACATCCTGGTCTCGGACAGCCTGGAGGTGCGCCATGCCCAGGTGGTGGACTTCCCCCTCTCCGATCACCTGCCGGTGTGCGTCGAGGTATGCCTGCCGGAGAATTTTCCCCTGCGCCGGGCCGGTCCCGAGGTGGCTCTACACAAAACCCAAACCGAGGTAGTGAACGGATGAGCGGTGACTGGAAGGACAAATACTTCAAGCTCAGCGAACAGCACGAGAGCGAGCTTGAACAGTGCGCCGAGAGCGAGCGCCTGCTGTGCCGGGCCATAGTACGTCTGACCATCGCCGTGCGCGGCCTGGACCCCAACCTGGACCCGCACCTGATCAGCCTGCAGAAGACCGCCAAGGGCGGCAGCGCAACCCCGGCCTTTCAGCACCGCCTGAGTGAACTCAGCGATGCCCTGGTCAAGGCCCGCGAGACCGCCCCGGAGCCCGGCGAGGACCTGCTTGGCCGCCTGATCCGCAACGCCAACCTGCAAGGCAAGGCGCGCAAACAACTGACCGAACTGTATCAGCGCCTGGCAGCGCGGCCCGATCAGGCCAGCCCGGAAGAGCTGGACCAGCTGGCGCAGCTGCTCGCCCCGCCCACCGCCGAGGCCGAGTCAGGCCGCAAGGGCGGCCTGTTCAACCGCCTGCTGGGCGGTAGCCAGACCGATGACGCGGTCAGCGGCCCGGCTGCCAACCAGCAGCTGCGTACCCTGCTGCAACGCCTGGAATGGCCAGCCCGGCTGCGTCAGGACATGGCCCAGATCCAGGGTCGGCTGGAGACCGGCAGCCAGGATCACGACCAGTGGCTGAAGACGGTGGAGGAGATGGTTGGCCTGCTCAGCGGCAACCTCAGCCAGGCGGAACAGGACCTGGCCGAAACCGAACGCTTTCTCGGTGCCCTCAACGGCCGTCTGCAGGAGCTGGACAGCGTACTGCAATACCTGGACAGCGCCCGTGATCAGAATGCCGAAAGCGGCCGCGCCCTGCGCGAGGCCATGCGTCAGGAGGTGGACGGCGTCAATCAGGATGTGGCCCAGGCCAAGGACCTGGGCAGCTTCAAACAACAACTGAGCAAACGTCTGGATACCATCAAGAGCCAGGTGGTCAGCCACCTGGTACAGGAGCAGGAGCGCTTTCAGGCCGCGGCCCAGGAAACCGCGCAGATGCGCACGCGTATGCGCGCCCTGGAGCAGGAGGGCGACCGCCTGCGCCAGACCCTGGCCGAGGCGCAAAGCCAGGCCCAAACCGACGCCCTCACCGGGCTGCCCAACCGCGCCGCGCTGGAGGCGCGTATCAGCGAGGAAGTGGCCCGCTGGCAGCGCTTTGGCGAGCCCCTGTGCCTGATCGTCTGGGACATAGACCATTTCAAGCAGATCAACGATAACTTCGGCCATCAGACCGGCGACAAGACCCTCAGGGTGGTGGGTCAGTTACTGGCCAGCAAGATCCGCAAGACCGACTTTGTCGCCCGTTACGGTGGCGAGGAATTCGTCATGCTCATGCCCGGTGCCGACCTGGAACACGCCGCCGAGGTGGCCAACCAGATCCGCGAGGCCATCGCCAAGCAGAAATTCCGCGCCGGCGACAAGCTGATCCCCATCACCATCTCCTGCGGTTATACCGAATTTCGCCCTAAAGAAACCGCCGAAGGTGTATTCAAACGGGCCGACGACGCCCTCTACCGGGCCAAACAAAACGGCCGCAACCGCTGCGAGCAGGGCTGAATTCAGTCCTCCGTCCTCTGTCCCAGCATGGCGCGGATGCCGGCCAGGTGGGCGCTGCCTTGGGCCTTGCGCTCTTCCTCTGAGGGCTTTTCCCCCAGCCGGTGCCAGCGCAGGTGCTCCTCCGGCAGTTCGGCGAGGAAGCGGCTGGGTTCGCAGCTGATGTTCTCGCCGTAGCGGCGGCGGCGCTTGGCCAGGCTGATGTTGAGCTGGCGGCGGGCGCGGGTGATGCCGACGTAGGCCAGGCGGCGCTCCTCCTCGATGTTGTCCTCCTCGATGCTGCTGCGGTGCGGCAGCAACTCCTCTTCCATGCCGATCAGATAGACTCGGTCGAACTCCAGGCCCTTGGCCGCGTGCAGGGTCATCAGGTGGACCCGGTCGTCGCCGCCTTCCTCGTCCTGGCGGTCGAGCAGGTCGAGCAGGGCCAGCTTGTTGACCAGGTCGATCAGCCCCTGCTCTGGCTGCTTGTCGTGCAGCCGCTGCAGCCACTGGGTCAGGTCGGTGACGTTCTGCAGGCGGCGCTCGGCCTGGGCGTCGCTGGAGCTGGTCTCCTTGAGCCAGGCAGGGTAGTCGATCTGCTCCAGCAGGCGGCGCACGCTGTTCACCGGCGGCTCCTGATCCAGCTGCCGGGCCAGCCCGCCCAGCCATTGGGCAAATTCCTGCAGGCGCTCGCGGGCGCGGGGCTTGAGCTGCTCGGCCAGGCCCAGTTCATCACAGGCGGCGAGCAGGGGGATCTCCCGCTGGCGGGCGTAGCCGGCCAGCTTTTCCAGGCTGGAGGGGCCGATCTGGCGGCGCGGGCAGTTGATCACGCGCAAAAAGGCGGCGTCGTCCTCGGGGTTGGCCAGCAGGCGCAGATAGGCCATGCAGTCCTTGATCTCGCTGCGGGCGAAGAAGGATTGGCCACCGCTGAGAAAATAGGGGATCTGCTGCTCGCGCAGGGCCTTTTCCACCGGTCGCGCTTGATGGTTGCCGCGAAACAGCACGGCGAAGCTACCGTAGCCTAGCCCCTGCAGCAGGTGCGCCTGGAGGATCTCGGCGACCACCCGCTGGGCCTCGGCCTCATCGTCGCGGCATTCGATGACGCGGATCGGGTCACCGGGGCCGTGCTCGCTCCACAGGCGCTTTTCAAACACATGGGGATTGAAGGAAATCAGCCGGTTGGCGCTGCTGAGGATGCGATTGGAGGAGCGGTAGTTCTGCTCCAGCTTGATCAGCCGCAGGTTGGGGTAATCCTGTTGCAGTTGGGCCAGGTTTTCCGGTCGGGCGCCGCGCCAGGCGTAGATGGACTGGTCATCATCGCCCACCACGGTGAGGCTGCCGCGCTCGCCCACCAACAGCCTGACCAGCTCATATTGGCTTTGGTTGGTGTCCTGGTATTCGTCCACCAGCAGGTAGCGAATGCGCTGGCGCCAGTGGTTGAGGGCCCGCTCGCTGGTTTGCAGCAGGCGCGTGGGCAGGCCGATGAGGTCATCAAAATCCACCGCGTTGTAGGCATGCAGATGGCGCTGATACTCGGCATAGAGGCGGGCGTGCAGGGCCTCCAGCTCGTTGTCCGCCAGGCTCAGTACCTGCTCGGGGGTGCGCAGGGCGGACTTCCAGGCGGAGATACGCCACAGCGCGGTGCTGGCCGCCTCGCTCTGTTCGCGCTGGTGCTGGCGCAGCAGCTCGCGGATCAGGGCCTCGCTGTCCTGGGCGTCAAACAGCGAGAAGCCGGGCTTGTAGCCCAGCTCGCGGCAGTCGCGGCGCAGCATGTTCAGGCCCAGGTTGTGAAAGGTGGAGATGCGCAGGCCCCGGCTGGGGCGGTCCTTGAGCAGCAGGCCGACGCGCTCCTTCATCTCCCGCGCCGCCTTGTTGGTGAAGGTGACCGCCGCGATCTGATGCGGGGCATAGCCGCAGTGCTCGATCAGGTAGGCGATCTTGTGCGTGATCACCCCGGTCTTGCCCGAGCCGGCCCCGGCCAGCACCAGAAGTGGCGTGCCGATGTGGCGCACGGCGGCCTGTTGTTGTGGGTTGAGTTGCTGCATGGGGGCGGATTATTCGTGGATCATTGGCCGTTGACGTACTAAGATGGCCGCCATTGTTGGCCCCATGCCCCTACAAGGCAACCTTTACCTCTGGAATAGATCCATGAAACACGCACTGCCCCTGCTTGCCCTCTTGCCCGCCCTGTTCCTGGCCGCCCCCCTGGCCGCCTATGACGGTGCCCCACCGCCACCCCAGCTGCCTGAGCCGGTACACAGCGGTGAGGAGCTGGAGCCCGAGGTGACCATTGTCGATCATCCCGAAGGCCGTGCCTATGAGTACCGCGCCAACGGCCATCTGTACATGGTCAAGATCCAGCCCAGGGTGGGCAAGCCCTATTACGAGATCGACATGGACGGTGATGGCGAGCTGGATACCCGGCTGGACGACCTGCGCAACAGCGCGGTGCCGCAGTGGGTGCTGATGCGGTTTTAGCCGTCGGCCAGACCGGGTTGCGTGGCTGCGCGGCCCGCTCAACCCTGATAGCGCGATTTACTGATCTTGCCCTGACGGCGTGTCGTGCTGATCATGGGCACGAACTCCAGGCCCAGCTGATCGGTCACCCGGACCTCGATGGCGCTCATGTCGCGGCCGATGCGCTCCACCCGGTCGAGCAGGCGGATCTCCACCCCGGCGTGCAGGGTCTGCCGCGCTACCACGCGTACCTCGCCCAGCAGGCGCTGAAACTCGGCCTCGGACTCCTTCAGCTGTTTGAATAACTCGGCAACCCGCTCGTGGTCGGCCGTGTGCGCCTCGCGCAGGCGCTGCATCTTTTCGTGGCTGTTGCTCACCCCACGTTTGAGCAGGCTGTTGATCATGGCGGCCAGCTTGACCTCCTGTTCATTCACCTGGTTCATCTCGGTACGCAGCCGGTCGATGCTCTCCTGTTCCTGCCTGAGCCGAGCGGACAGATCGATGCTCCCCAGTACGCCCGAGGGCATACCGATGATGCCCGCCTGGACCGAAGTGCCTGCGTTGATCTCGCCACCGATCAGCTTGCCGTTGAGCACCTCGCCCTTGCCCACCCAAACCAGCTCGCGGGCGTTGACCCGTGAGTGGTAGAGCAGATTATCTACGTAGATGGAGCCGCCGCTGGTCAGATCGCCGGTCTGTACGAAGGGGGTGCGTATATCCCCCTCGGCCTTGACCACCAGGGCGTATTTGAGCGCCTCGATGGGCTTGCCCTTGACCGGCTTGGGCTGCTGCAACTGGCGGCCGATCATGCCCTTGGCCACCAGGACACTGCCGCCGGCCTGCAGGTAGGAGGCCTCCACCAGACCGCCAACGCAGATATCACCGCTGGCGATGACGCGCATGTCCTCGGCCACATCCCGCTCCACCATCACGGTGCCCTCGAACTCGACATGACCGCTGGCCAGATTGACCGCCTTGAGGCTGAGGGATTGCTCCACCGCCATGCCCTGGGCGAAGCCGTGACCCAGCCGACGGGGGATGCCGGAGCGGGTGGCGATGAGTAATTCGGGGTCATCCGGCGAGATCTCCGTCCCGGTCCCAGGTGTCATCCGGCCCACCTTCACCGCCTTGCAGGGGATCGCCTTGCCCAGCACCGACAGCCCCGGCTGCCCCGGCTTGGCCGGGTGGCGACGCATCAGCTGCTGCCCCTCCTGTACCGAGAGAAACTTGCCGTAGTCCTTCATGTCAACGCTGCCGTCTTCCCGCTCCTTGGGCTGGGTGGCGCGGTCCTCCAGGGTGGGGATGAGCTGTTCAAAGCGCACATCACTGCCCTCCACCGGCTCGCGGCCCTCGGCGATCACCTCACGACTGACCGTGCCTGGGGCCGCCTCTGCGGCCTTTGCCACCAGTTGGCCAACGGCCTTGGTGTCCAGCCCCTGGACCACGCCGGCCTTGCGCGCGGCCACTACCACGTCCATGTTGCGGATCTTCTTGCCGCCATGGCCCTGGGTGATTTCGGCGCTGGCGCGGAATTTGTTGCGGGAGAGGACGATGCGTAGCTCGGCATCGGTGCGCTGGGCCACCTCGGTGGCCGGGGTGGGTTCTCCGGGCGGGGTATCCAGCAGCTTGCCCAGGGCCTGCTGAAAGCCCTTTTCCAAGGGCAGGTGGTTAGCAAAGGGGGATTCCAGAAAGTGCTGTTTCAGCTCATCGTAGCTGATCTTGTCTTCCTCACTGGCACGCTCAAGCACCACCTCTACTCGGGCTTGATCTTTGGTCAGATTGAATTGGACCTGGGGCATGGGACAGTAAACCTTCGCATAAATCCAGCCGAGTCCCTGTCATCTTCTCACACTTGAAGCCACTAAGCCCAGAGCATTTTCGTGCGCATTTTTCGCGCCGGGCAGGGGCGGGATTCTTGCCCAAGCAGGAATTGCTTTGCCTTTATCGGCGCATTGGGTTAATCTGCCCTCACTGCATGATCTGAGTCCTACCTCTATCGTTCTACATTCTCTGTCTTCAGCTGAAAACACCGAATCTAGCTTCGCTAGCGCAAGCCAATCCTGTGGTCTGCTCGCCCTTGGGCGATGTCTGTTCCGCCATGGCATGATGCCGAGGCACGGCCTTTGGCCGTATGCGACAGCACCCCGGACCCTGGGGCGCTGCCGAGGGCGAGCCCGTTCAGGATGAAGGGCCTGCCTGCTACTACTCTATTACTACTGAGGTATTTTTTACATGTCTGACAGACAAATTGGAACCGTTAAGTGGTTCGACAACGCCAAGGGCTATGGTTTTATTTCCCGTGATTCGGGCAAGGACCTGTTCGTCCACTTTCGCAGCATTGTAGGCGAAGGACACCGCTCCCTGGATGAAGGCCAGCAGGTCGAGTTCACCGAAATCGATGGCAAGAAAGGCCCCCAGGCCGATCAGGTTACACCCCTGTAACACCCCCCTCTCTCCACCGGAGCAGCCATTGGGGGTGCCTTGCGCACCCTGAGGCTCCGGTGGCCCTCTTCCTTGAGCCTGCAGCAATGCGGGCTTCTTTTCATCTACTCTCGTCAAGGCAGGTTCCATTGCTTACCCTCTCCGTTCGCGGCTTACCCCGCTCTACCACCGAATCCTCCCTCAATCAGCTATTCACCGAGTACGGCGATGTCCGCTCCCTGAAGATGGCCAAGGATCTCTTCTCCGGCGATTGTAAGGGGTTCGCCACCATTCAGATGGAGGGCCACCACGCCCGCGCCGCCATCGACGCGCTGAACAACAGCGAACTCGACGGCAGCCGTATCCGCGTGGACCTGGATCGTGGGCCCAAGGGCCGTGGCGGCAAACGCGGCCGCTGAATCGGCAAGGCCGGAACCCCAAGCACAGGATTCCGGCCGCCCAGCTCAGGCCAGGGCCACCAATTCGATGGCGAAGTTCAGGTTCTGACCGGCCAGGGGATGGTTGCCGTCCAGCACCAGGGTCTCTTCGTTCACCTCGGCCACGCGCAGGTTGATCAGCTGACCGTCTGGCGTCTGCGCCTGCAGGGGCATGCCCTCGGTGGGCTCGATATCATCCGGCAGGGCCTCCCGCGGCACCTCCTGCATCATCTCCTCGCTGCGTTCACCATAGGCCTGGGCCGGCGGGATGCTGACCTGCTTGCTCTCACCTAGGCACATACCCTCCACCGCGCTGTCGAAACCGGCAATCACCTGGCCTGAGCCCAGGGTGAATTCCAAGGGCTCGCGCCCCTCCGAGCTGTCAAAGGTGGTCCCATCATCCAGGGTGCCGGTGTAGTGGATCTTTACGGTATCGCCTTGCTTTGCTTGGTTCATGCTTATCTATCCTCTCTCGTCAAAATCTATCATCAGTCCGCTGTCTTCTGTCCTCGGTCTCTAAACCCGAATCGGCCGTGGCAGGCTGACCGGCACCCCCCGAGAGGAGGTGGACTTGGGCTCGGCATCCCCCTTTTCTTGCGCGGAATCTTCGGCGCTGGAACTGGCCCCAGGCTCGGTTGATTGGGCCTCCTGCTCCTTAGTTGCTCCCTCTGTCTGGGCCTCTGGCGGGCGCTGAGCGCCAGCCGACTGGGCATCCGCCTCCAATTCGCCGATAGCTGGCTGGGTATCCGGTGTCGGCGCTTCGACAGGAGCGGCCTGTGTCTCGGTCTGCGGACGGGTCTGCCCCTCCCCTTCCTGATCTGGCGTCTTTGCTGCCTGCCCGGCGTCCACAGCGGCCCCTGTGCCAGTCTTTTTCTTCACCCCGGTAGCGGGCTCGGCAGAGCGGGACGAGCCCAATCCCTCTAGGGCCGGGGGCCGTATCTGGCTGTCGAGCATCCACTGATGCCTCTGCTCGCGCCGCTTCTGCATGCGCTCCCGCCAGGCCTCACGGCGTGTCTCCAAGGCCTCACGCCAGGCATCGGGCCTGGTGGCCGTTTGGCCAGGGCAGTCCGGGGTCAAGCATCGCATCCGTTGGTGCATCTGTCGGCGCATGTCCTCGCGCCGCTGCTCCATCAGCTTCCGCCATTGCTCATGCCGCTGCCGCATGTGTTGGTGCATGGCCTGTCTCATCTGCCAATATCGGGGCTGTGGTGCAAATCCCCATTGGCCATGGGTCGGGGATGGTGCAGGCTGGGTTTCGGCAGCGGCCGGCGCGCTCGGCCCGAAGCCGTAGAAATAGGGTGTGCTGGCATCCTGATCCGTATTCCAACCCGGCCCTGCCCACCAGGCATTTGCCGTTGCGGAAAAACCGAGGGCGGCAGCGGTCACGAGAAGACAAGTCTTGTTCATAGGGCACCTGATGGGTAATGGGCGGGAGACAAGGATAGCGCATCCCTGCGCCGGGAAGACAGGGCCCGATCTGAGCTGATCAAACAGGGCCCGCAAAGGCCAGTCTAGGCCTGCACAGCGGTCAAGATGAAAGATAGTCAGCGGCCGTATCAGTCGGCCTGTTTCGCCGCCGGTGCTGCGGGGGCTGCCGGGGCAACCGGAGGGGCATAGCCATAGGGCGCGCCATAATAGGGATAACCATAGCCGTAGGGGCCATAGTAATAGGGACGATAGTAATTGTAGCCACGACCCCAGCCGTTGCCACGGGCACTCATGCTGAAGTTCATATCGCCCCAGCCATCACCGAACCAATCATCTCCACCCCAGCCACCAGGGCCACCCCAGGGGCCCCACCAGGCCTGGGCAGAGGCAGAAGCCGCCAGCAAGGCAGCGACGGAAGCGACTTTGATCATGTTTTTCATAGAGATACCCTCCAGATCAGCCAAGTTGTAAGGTCACGCAGGGAACACCAAACCGGTCTCAAGTGGACCAGAAGTAAGAGTCTATAAGCAAATGCTTAAACTTCAAATAGGAGCTTTTTATGCGGGCAAGGGGGAGTTTATCAGGCTTGACGGCACCCCCACCGCCCATTAGAATTCCGCCTCTTGACACGGCTATGTAGCTCAGCTGGTTAGAGCACATCACTCATAATGATGGGGTCCCAGGTTCAAATCCCGGCATAGCCACCATAAAATCAAAGGCTTGCAGCTGATCGGCTGTAGGCCTTTTTTATTGGGCCAAGGCCGTGCCGCCACAGCCACATTCAGAGCTCCCATTTTATGAAGAGTTTTCTCAAGGTAATCATCCCCGTAGGCATTATCCTGTTTCTGCTCCTGCTGCAGGTAATGCCCTCCCACAGCCCGCAGGAGCAAATCGGCGGGTTGCCCTGGCAAATCGAAACCCTGGCCGATGGCAGCAGCAGGGCGCTGGGCATTCATCTGGGCGAGGACAACCTGAAGGACGCGGTGCGCCTGCTCGGTCGCCCCGAGGGGCTGGCCCTGTTTTCGCCCCAGACAGAGGCCCGTGACCTGAGCCTGGAGGCCTATTTCGGCACGGTACGCAACGGCCCCCTGGCGGCCAAGCTGATACTGGTGCTCACTGCCAGCCAAGAACAGATGCGCGCCATGGCGGAACGGGCGATAACCCGCAAGCCAGGCCCAAGCGGGGCCTATCAATGGACACTGTCAGAGGCAGACAAACAACAGGTGCTGGCATACCGAATCCGCGCCCTGACCTACATCCCCCTCTATGCCAAGCTGGAGCCGGAGTTCTTCAGCAGCCGCTTCGGCCAACCCAGCGCAAGGCAAACCCTGGACAAGCAGAGGGAGCGCTGGCTCTACCCCGAGCAGGGACTGAGCATAGACATCAACCCAGAGGGCCAAGAAGTGCTGCACTATGTGGCACCGCGTGATTTCGTGCATCCTGGGCCGGGTTGATTTCGTCCCATGAGCCTAGGAGCCTGTCGGGTTTAGGTGCCCGTAGCGAGCAAGGTGGGAGAACGAGAACAAATTTTCACGATTTTGAGGCGCATAGTTGGCCTACGCAACGAAAAATCGGGGGAATTTGGGCCGTTCTTCCCACCGGCGCAGTAGGAGCATCCTAAAACCGACAGGCTCCTAGGGCCAAAGTCCTGCTCCACATTGACCAGGGACTCGGCTACCATGCGGTCTTTGCCGGTGTTGGCCCTGGGCCGACCACCCTTCAGTCCCCTCTCTTTAGCCCCCATGAGGTAGTTTATGCAGGACATTCTGGAAAAGGCGGCCAGGATTGAGCTGGTGATCTTCGATGTGGACGGGGTGCTGACCGACGGCAGCCTGTTCTATGGCGATGATGGCCAGGAGTACAAGGCGTTCAACTCCAAGGACGGCCACGGCATGGTCATGCTGCGCGAAAACGGCGTGCAGATCGGCATCATCACCGGGCGCAGCTCCGAGGTGGTGCGTATCCGCATGCAGAGTCTGGGGGTCAGTCAGGTGTATCAGGGCCAGCGCGACAAGCTGCCGGCCTATGAGCGGATCAAGGCCGAACTGGGGCTTGAGGACGGGCAGATCGCCTATGTCGGCGACGATGTGGTGGACCTGCCGGTGATGACCCGGGTTGGTCTGGCGATTGCCGTGGCCGATGCCCATGAGCTGGTGTGCGAACGGGCCCACTGGCGCACCCGCAACCCCGGCGGACGCGGCGCGGCGCGGGAGGTGTGCGAGCTGCTGCTGCGCGGCCGTGGGCTGTACGAGGCCGAAATGCGCCGCTACCTGGGCTAGGCCTCGGCATGACCGCCTCCCGTTGGCTGCTGGCCGGCCTATTGTTGGGACTGGGCCTGCTCAGCTGGTGGCTGAGCCGGGAGCAGGTACTGCCGAGCCAGGCCGATGCCGGGCATTTGCCGGATTATTACGCCGAGAACCTGGTGCTGATCGAGATGAATGAACAGGGCCGACCGCGCCAGCATCTGACCAGTCGGCGCATGGAGCACTTCGCCGGGGATGACAGCCTGCACCTGAGCCAACCCCAGGTGCTGCTGCTGGAGGAGCAGGGCCCGCCCTGGCAATTGCGCGCCGATCAGGGCTGGCTGGCCGGGCAGCGGGATGAACTCTGGCTGCGCGGCCAGGTGTTCATCGACCGGGAGGCGACTCAGACCGGCCCGGCCTATCACCTGGTCACCCGTGACCTGCACCTGACCCAGGACCCGGACTATGCCGAGACCGAGCAATCGGTGTATCTGCTCAGCGGTCAAGATCAGCTGCAGGGCCTGGGTATGCAGGCCTGGTTCGAGCCCGAGCCGCGCATCAAACTCCTGTCTCAGGTGAGGGGGCGATTTGAGCAACAACCCTAGCGGGCATGGGGCGAGCAGCGCCACACTGGAACATGAAACATCTCATGGCGGTTGCGGGACTCGGGACTCGGGACTCGGGACTCGTGAGTTGCCACGGCTGTTTCACCCTGATACCCCAACACTCATGGGGCGAGCAAAGCTGTGCCGGTGGGCACTGGCGCTGCTCCTGCTGCTGGGACTGGCGGCCCCGGCCTGGGCGCTGAAGTCCGACGCCGAGCAGCCGGTGCATCTGGAATCCGACAGCGCCGATATCGATGAGGCCAGCGGCACCCGCACCTTTAGCGGCAAGGTCCAGGTCAGCCAGGGCAGCATCCGCATCAGCGCCCAGCGCCTGGTGATCCAGGAGCTGGCCGATGGCAGCGGGCACCGATTCCAGGCCTTTGGCCAACCGGCGCGGTTTCAGCAGGAGGTGGACGGCAAGCCCGGCGAGCTGGTCAAGGGCCATGCCCAGCGCATCGAATACGACAGCAACAGCGAGTTTCTGCACCTGATCGGCGATGCCTTTCTGTCCCAGGAGGGCGACACGGCGCGCAGCGACCGCATCACCTACAACCGGCGCAACTCGGTGATGAAGGGTGGTGCCTCGGCCCAGGGCAAGGAGCGGGTACGCATGGTGATCCAATCGAAAAAGCCCCCGGCGGCCAAGGATGCCGCCCCATGACGACAACCCCAAGCCTCTCCGCCAGCCAACTGAGCAAGTCCTTCAAGGGCCGTCAGGTGGTCAAGGGCTTTGGCTTCGGGCTGTACGGCGGCGAGGTGGTAGGCCTGCTCGGGCCCAACGGCGCGGGCAAGACCACCAGCTTTTATATGGTGGTGGGGCTGATTCCGGTGGACCAGGGCCAGGTCTGGCTCAACGGCCAGGATGTCACCCGCCTGCCCATGCACGGCCGCGCCCGGCTCGGCCTGAGCTATCTGGCGCAGGAGCCCTCGGTGTTTCGCAAGCTCAGTGCGCGGGACAATATCCTGGCTATCCTAGAGATCCGGGATGACCTGCAGCGGGGTGATCGGGCGCGCCAGTGCGATGCCCTGCTGGATGACCTGGGCCTGGGCCATCTGGCCGACAGCCTGGCCATGAGCCTGTCCGGCGGCGAGCGGCGGCGGCTGGAGATCGCCCGCGCCCTGGCGGTGGAGCCGCGCTTTATCCTGCTGGACGAGCCCTTTGCCGGGGTCGATCCCCTGTCGGTGGTGGAGATCCAGCGCATCATCCGTGGCCTGGCCGAGCGCGGCATCGGCATCCTCATCACCGACCACAACGTGCGCGAGACCCTGGGCATCTGCAACCGCGCCTATATCGTCAGCGATGGCGCCGTGCTGGCGGAGGGCAGCCCCGAGCAGATCCTGGAAAACAGCGCCGTGCGCTCGGTCTATCTGGGCGAGCATTTTCGTATGTGAATCAATCTATGCGATTGATCTGAAAGGACTAATTCAGATAGTACTCAGGCTGCGGGTTTTTGCGCTAGAATTCCCTTAACCGGCATACAAATAACATACCAGAGCAATCATCAATCCCAGTTCATGAAGCAATCCCTACAGCTTCGCCTCGGCCAACAACTCACCATGACGCCCCAGTTACAGCAGGCGATACGCCTGTTGCAGCTGTCTGTGCTCGATCTGCGCGAAGAGATGCAGGATGCGGTGGAGTCCAACCCCATGCTGGAGCTGGAAGAGGGTGATGGCGAGGGCGGCGAGCCCCAGCTCAAACCCCTGAACAACGAGGTCGGCCCCAGGCTCGGCGACAACGAGTCCGGCGATGCCCCGGCGCAGGGCGACGAGGTCTCCCAGGACAGCGAGGTGCGCGTCGATCAGGAGCAGATGCCGGCCGAGCTACCGGTGGACGCGGACTGGGACTCGGTCTATGAAAGCCCCAGCAGTGGCCCCCGAGAGCAGGCCGGTGGTGACGCCGGCGATACCGACTTCCTCGCCCAGCGCAGCCAGGCCAACACCCTCTACGACCACCTCATGTGGCAGCTCAACCTGAGCCGCTTCAGCGATACCGACCGTATCATCGCCACCGCCCTGATCGACGCCATTGGCGAGGACGGCTATCTGGCCGCAGACCTGGAAGAGATCTGCCAGGGCCTCAGCGATCTGGACGGCGAGGTAGAGGCAGACGAGGTCGAGGCCGTGCTGCACCGTATTCAATCCTTCGACCCGCCCGGCGTGGGTGCCCGAGGCCCCCAGGAGTGCCTGCTGCTGCAACTGCGCCAACTGCCCCCTCAGACCCCCCATCTGGAGCAGGCCACACGCCTGGTGGAGGACTATTTTGATCTGCTTGCCGGGCAGGTACCGACCCAGATCCGGCGCAAGCTCAAGGTGGATGAAGAGACCCTGGGGGCCATCATGCGGCTGATCCGCTCCCTGGCCCCGCGTCCCGGTATCCTGGTGGCGGACGAGGCCCCGCAGTATGTGATCCCCGATGTCATCGTAACCAAGCGCAATGACCACTGGCAGGTGGAGCTGAACCCCGAGGCCATGCCCCGGCTGCGCATCAATGCCGATTACGCCGGTCTGGTGAAGCGGGCGGACTCCAGCGACGACAACACCTTCCTGCGCAATCACCTGCAGGAGGCGCGCTGGTTGCTGAAAAGCCTGCAAAGCCGCCATGACACCCTGCTGCGGGTGGCCACCAGCATCGTCGAGCAACAGCGCGCCTTCTTCGACTACGGCGAGGAGGCGATGAAGCCCCTGGTGCTGCGCGATATCGCCGAACCCCTGGAGATGCACGAATCCACCATCTCCCGGGTGACCACGCAAAAGTACATGTACACCCCGCGCGGCACCTTTGAATTCAAATACTTCTTCTCCAGTCATGTGGGCACTATCGGCGGCGGCGAGTGCTCGGCCACCGCCATCCGCGCCCTGATCAAGAAACTGGTGACGGCGGAGAATGGCAAGAAACCCTTGAGTGATAGTAAGCTGGCCAAGATCCTTGAAGAACAGGGCATCAATGTCGCCCGCAGGACCGTGGCCAAATACCGGGAGGCCCTCGGCATACCCCCGTCCAATGAGCGCAAGCGGCTAATGTAACTCAGCATCAATCTTCGCCGGGGGCACCGAACCGCACCCGGCAATGGCGGCCCGGCGCCTGCACCGGGACAGCGCGAGGGGCACAGCGCCCCCCAAGTTCGGGTCGGCAGGGCGGCCATACCGAACGCGACTCAACAACCAAGGAGCCAACCATGCAAATCAATGTTACCGGTCACCACGTCGATGTCACCGACTCCATGCGTGAGTATGTCGATAGCAAATTCGAGCGCCTGGAGCGCCATTTTGATCACGTCATAGACGTGCATGTCATCCTCACCGTGGAAAAACTGCGGCAGAAGGCCGAATCCACCATCAAGCTCAACGGTGCCAACATCTTCGCCGACTCGACCCATGAGGACATGTACGCCGCCATCGATCTGTTGGTGGACAAGCTCGATCGGCAGGTAATCAAGCACAAGGAGAAGATACAGGATCGTCGCGGTGCCCAGCGGCGCGATCAGTAAAGGCGGAGGCGGAAGGTGTTTCCTGAAAACTTTCTGATTGCCGAGCGCATCGCGCTGGACCTGGAGGCCGGCAGCAAGAAGCGGGTGCTTGAGGTGCTTGCCGAACTGCTGCACACCGACAGGCAGGACACTACCGCCGTATTTGACCAGCTGCTGGAGCGTGAACGCCTGGGCAGCACCGGCATGGGCCAGGGCATTGCCCTGCCCCATGCCCGGCTAGAGGGCCTGAGCCAGGCCCGCGGCTGTTTTGTCCGGCTCGCCCAGGGGGTGGATTTCGCCGCCGTGGATGCTGAGCCGGTGGACCTAGTCTTCGGCCTGCTGGTACCCGGCGCGGCCACCCAGGAGCACCTGCAACTGCTGGCCGGTCTGGCCGGCCGGTTCCGCGATGCCCATCTCTGCGCCCAGCTGCGGCAAGGCCAGAGCCCGCAACAGGTACTGCAACTCCTTGCCACCTCAGGCCCTCAGGCCACTGCATAACCCTAAAAAGAGCATTTGGCCACAGAGCCACAGACGACGCCATGGACGGAGGAGGTAGGTCATGCCAAACCGATGACTGGATCATCGGTGGCCCTGGAGTCGTCTGTGTCTCTGTGGCTTAACTGAGGAATATAGGATAACGCGGCTTGACGGCTGGGTTGAGAGGCCTGGCCCTTCCAGGACACGCCCAAACCCCGAAACGCAAACCCTTGCAGCTGCTCCCCGATGATCAGATCCACGCCACCCTGGTTGCCCTCTGGGGCGCTGGTCTGCTGCTCACCGGCCCCTCCGGCAGCGGCAAAAGCAGCCTGGCCTGGGGCCTGCTGCAGCGCGGCCATGCCCTGGTGGTGGACGACAGCCCCTGTTTGTTTCCCCGAAATGGTCGGCTCTACGGCCAGTATAGAGCCGGTTTTGAGGGTCTGATCCACCTGCCCGATCGGGGTCTGTGCGATGTGCGTCGGTATTTTGGCCCGGCCGCCAGCCTGAGGCGGGTTCGGGTACTGGGGCTGGCGGCCCTGCAGGATGCCCCTCCCCTGGCACCGGATCAACGCCTCTGCCTGCATGGCGTGGCGCTGGAGCGCCGTCACCTGGCGCGGGATCAGGGGCTGGCGCAACTCATCGAGCAGGTCGAATCCTGGGCCAGGACGCTGATCGAGATTGAACCTCAGGCCTTAGGGTCTATAATTGCGCCCTCTTCCACCCGTGGGGCAGGGGATTCATGAAACTGGTGATCGTTACTGGGCTCTCCGGGGCCGGCAAGAGCATCGCGCTGGATACCCTTGAGGATCTGGGCCTTTTCTGCGTGGACAATCTACCCATCCCGCTGTTGCCGGCGCTGGGTGAGGAGTTGCTCAAGGCCTCCGATAGAAACCGCTATTCCGCCGTGGGCATAGACGCCCGCAGTGAGCCGCAGAACCTGCAACGCATGCCGCAGATCCTGGGCCAGTTGCAGCAGCAGGGCTTTGATTGCGAGATATTCTTTCTCACCGCCGATGACGACACCCTGCTCAAACGCTTCTCCGAGACCCGCCGCAAGCACCCCCTGACCGACACTACCGGCAGCCTGGCCGAGGCCATCGCCCTGGAGCGCCGCCTGCTCGGGCCCTTGATGGAACGGGCCGACCTGCGCATAGACACCTGCAGCACCCATGTCCATCAATTACGCCATCTGCTGCGGGACCGCTTCAAACAGCGCGTCAGCGGTCGCCTGTCGCTGCAATTTCTCTCCTTCGGCTTCAAGCACGGCAGCCCCAGCGATGCCGATTTCATCTTTGATCTGCGCTGCCTGCCCAACCCCCACTGGCAACCGGCCCTGCGCCCACTCACCGGTAAGGATGCGGCGGTGGTGGACTTCCTGGAAGACTCCCCTCTGGTGCTGGACATGCGCCAGGATCTGATCGCCTTCCTGCAGAAATGGATCAATGCCTTTGACGCCGAAGGGCGCAGTTATCTCACCCTGGCCCTGGGCTGTACCGGCGGTCAGCACCGCTCGGTGTATATGGCCGAGGCCCTGTTCAAGCACTTCAACAATGGCGAGCGCCACGTCAGTCTGCGTCATCGGGAGGGGCCATGAGCGTGGTTCTCATGCTCATGTGCCACGACGACATCGGCGAGGCCATGCTGCTCAGCGCGGAGAACATCCTGGGCCCGCCAGCGACCAGGATCTGGAACCTGCCGGTGGCCGCCGAGGATTCCCTGGAGAGCATAGAGGGCCGCGCCCGGCGGATGCTGGAGCGTATCCATCAGCCCGAGGGGGTGCTTATACTCACCGACCTGCTCGGCTCCACCCCCTGCAATGTCGCCGTCGGCCTGGAGGAACTGGGCCAGGTCCGGGTGGTGGCCGGTCTCAATCTGCCCATGCTGCTGCGGGTGATGTCCCATGGCGGCGATGACCTGCCGCACCTGGTGGACATCGCCCTGGAGGGCGGCGCTCAGGGCGTACTGCCGGGACGGCCAAGGCCCAGCGAGCCGGCCCGGGTGATTCCCTTGAACAAGGAGCGCAAAGTTGGTTTCGGTTGAACTGCTGATCATCAATAAGCTGGGCCTGCATGCCCGCGCCGCCGCCAAGCTGGCCGGACTGGCAAAGACATTCGACAGCCGGATTCAGATCGACAAGAACGGCCAGCGGGCCAATGCCAAGAGCATCATGGGGCTGATGATGCTTGCCGCAGGCCGGGGCAGTCGGCTCTGCCTGCTGGTTGAGGGCGCGGATGAAGAGGCCGCCGCCGCCAGCCTGCAAGCCCTGGTGGATCAACGCTTTGGCGAGGCAGAATAGGGCCGCGCCCGCCGCCAAGCCACGGCAACGAAGGCCGCCCCTAGTGGTTACGCGGCGGCCACGGGCCGCCCTATTCGATTGGCTGAGATTTGTGGGTAATCAGGTAACATTTTTCAATGAGTTTGCTTTCTGCCCATTGATTTTTCTCTGTGCGCTCTGTGGCTAAGCGCCCTTTTTAGGTTGATGCCTTGGTGCAGGTCTCCAGCCACTGCTGTATCCGCTGCAGGCGTGCCTGCTGGGCCTGGCTGGCCCCTTGCCCAAGCAAGGCATCGGCCTGACGCAGGATCTCACCCAGCTGGACCGGGTCAAACAACTCCAGGGCGGCAAGCAAGCCAGGCTCCGGCTCGGCCAGCAGCACGGCGGCCAGCTCATCGGCCTGAATCAGGCTGTGCGGGTGCAGCAGGTCGGCCACCAAGGGCTGTTGCAGCAGGCTGAAATGGACGCGGCGGGCGGCATCTTCCTGGGCCAGCTCCGCCGCCGCCAGGCTGTCACCCTCGGCGTGGCGGCGTACCACCCGCATGATCACCTCGATCAGCTCGGCCAGGGCGGCCTGATGGGCGCTCTGCTCATCGGCCAGAGCGGCGCTGGTCGCATAGGCCCGCTCCAGCTGCCCCTTCAGCCCCAGAACGGTCTCGCTATCGGCATTCGGCGGCAGCTCGATGGCGCGCACCACCAGCTGTTTCAGCTCCTCGATAAAGGCCACCAGCTCTTCGTGGTCCAGCCGCTGTACCTCCAGCAGATCCTTGTCGCTGTACCCGCGCAGCGGCCGGGGCATAAGCGGATTGTCCAGCCGACGGCGAAAGTGGCGCTCATGGCGACCGGGCCGCTGGCTGAAAGGGATGGCGTTGCTCGCCTTCATTGCATCACCGGAATGGGGTTGCTGCGCCGCCAGCCGCTGCTCGGATCAAAGCGCCAGACCTGCTTGTCCACCAGGGTCTGCACCACCTGACGGTCCTGCTGGATATAACGGATACGCGCCGTGACCTGGGCGCTATCGCCGTTGATCACCGGGCTGTCGGCGGCCTCATAGCGGGTAACGCGGATGTTGGCCAGGCCCTCGGGCGGTGGCTGCTCCTGGGCCAGTTCCGGGCTGAGAAAGCGGTAGGCATCGGCCAGCTCGCCCCAGCGCACGGTGCCGCTGTAAACCCTCAGGGTCTCCTCCAACTGGGCCTGACGGTCCTTCACGCCAAGGGTCTGACAACCGCTCAGCCAGAGGCCGGTGAGCAAGGCAATAAACAGCAGAGGCAGGGGCATGGATCGGCTCCACAGGCAAGGGAATGGACCTAACGGACATGGAGCGGGCAGCGCCACCCCGGAACATGAAACACCTTCTTGTGCGCTTCGGGACTCGGGACTCGGGACTCGGAAGTTGCCATGGATGTTTCACAGTAATTCTACCGCGTTAAATTGCGTTTGGCTGTCCCGGTAGGCCCAAGGGCCCAGCGGGACGCCTGTGATAAATCTAACCAAGTCGAATTAACAGTCGCCTAGATTATCAAAGTTCCCCGCCCCAGGCTGGTATTATTGGCGGTTTGAAACCGAACCGGGTGTATCGGCCCCATAGCTGCCAGGCCCGGTCAACACAAGGAATGCCGCCTTGAGTGAAACACAACAACCCCTGATCGAGCTGGACCTGGAGGGCAGCCGCATCAGCCTGCTGGGCACCGCCCATGTATCACGGGTCAGCGCCGAGAGCGTACGCCAGCTGTTGCAGTCCGGCCGCTTCGATGCGGTGGCGGTGGAGCTGTGCCCAAGCCGCTACAACGCCATGCTCAACCCGGATGTCCTGGCGCAGATGGACCTGTTCCGCGTATTCCGTGAGGGCAAGGCCATGCTGGTGATGGCCAATCTTGCCCTGGGGGCCTATCAGCAGCGCATGGCAGATCAGTTCGGGATCCAGCCGGGCGAGGAGTTCCGCGTGGCCATAGAACAGGCCCGTGCGGCTGGCTACCCGGTGATGCTCATCGACCGCGAGGTGGCCACCACCCTCAAGCGCACCATCGCCCGGGTGCGTTGGTGGCAACGACTGGAGGTGGTCGGCCTGCTGCTGGCCAGCGTGATCAGCAAGGAGCAGGTGAGTGAAGAGGAGATCGAACGCCTCAAGGAGGGCGATATGCTGGAGAGCGCCTTTGGCCAGTTTGCCGAACAGAGCGCCGAGATCTTCCAGCCGCTGGTGGCCGAGCGCGACCGTTACATGGCGGCGCGGCTGCGGCAAGAAGTGCGCAGCCAGGGGCCAGAGCAGTTGCTGGTGGTGGTCGGTGCCGGTCACCTCAAGGGCATGGCCGAGGCCCTGCAACAGCCCCTGGCCGACCCCGAGGCGGTGATCACCGAGCTGGATCAGATGCCACGAAAGGGCAGCCGCTGGCTGAGCTATCTGCCCTGGCTGATTGTTACCCTGGTGGTAGGGGGCTTTGCCATCGGCTTCAGCCGCAGCCCCAATCTCGGCTGGAGCCTGGTGGCCGATTGGGTGCTGATCAACGGCGGCCTGTCTGCCCTGGGGGCGCTGCTGGCGGCGGCCCATCCACTGACGGTGCTCACCGCCTTTCTGGCCGCGCCCCTGACCTCGCTCAACCCGACCATAGGCGCGGGCATGGTCACCGCCGCGGCCGAGGTTTATCTGCGCAAGCCCAGGGTGGGCGATTTCAGCCGCCTGCGGCAGGACACCACGGCGCTGCGCGGCTGGTGGCAAAACCGCGTATCCCGCACCCTGCTGGTATTCCTGTTCAGCACCCTGGGCTCGGCAGTCGGCACCTATGTGGCCGGCTTTCGCATCTTCGACAAGCTGGCGGGCTGATCAAGGCTAAACCCTCAGGCTCAGGCCGTCGCTCAGGGTGCTCCAGTAGGCACGCAGGGCCGGGATCAGGCCGGCGACGAGGCTGGCCAGCAGGACGCTGGCAAGCAGCGTCAGCTCACGCGGGCCGGGGCTGCCGATACCGATGTGCAGGCCGAACTGGCCGATCAGCCAGGGTTGCAGGCCAACCAGCAGCAGCTGTAGCAGCAACACCCCCAGACCTATGCCGAGCAGGCCCATGCACAGGGCCTCGCCCAGGATCAGGCTGAAGATGTGCCAGGGGCGCGCCCCCAGGGAGCGCAGTATGGCCATCTCCCGACGGCGCTCGTTGAGGCTGGCCAGCAGCGCCGTGACCAGGCCGAACAGGCCTACCAGCACCACGCAGGCGGAGACCAGCAACAGGGCGTTCTCGGCCACGCCGATCAGGCCCCAAAGTTCACTCAGCGCCACCCCAGGCAGCACCGCCATCAGCGGCTCCTGGGGGTAGTCGTTGATCTGACGCTGGAGCTGAAAGATCGCCGTCTTGCTTTTCAGGCCGAGCAGCAGGGCGGTCACCTGCTTGGGGCGCAAATCCAGCTTGCGCGCCTGCTCGGCGGAGATGCGCAGGCCCGGCAGCCTGGCCCCGCCGGCCCAGTCCAGATGGATCGCCTCGATCGACTCCAGGCTGACGTGCAGGCTGCGGTCCACCGGGGTGCCGCTGGGCGTGAGAATGCCCACCACGCGGAAGGGCTTGTCCTCGTGCTTGCTGAAGCTGTGCCTGCCCATGCCGTGGCTGATCACCAGCTCATCCCCCAGCCGATAGCCCAGCTTGGCGGCCACCTCCGCGCCCAACACTACCTCATAGAGATCCTGGAACGGCCGCCCCTGGGCCAGCTCCAGCCGCTTTTTCTGGCCATAGGCATAGTGCCGGAAATAGGCCGGGGTCGTGCCCAGCACCCGGTAGCCACGGTGGGAGTCGCCCAGGGAGATGGGCACCAGCCAATCCACCTGGGGCAGGGCGGCCAGATCCTCGACGCTGCGCCAGTCGATATTGTTGCTCGGGCTGCCCAGGCGAAACACGGCGTAGAGCAGCAGCTGCACCTGGCCGCCACGGGCACCGACGATCAGGTCGGTACCCGATAGGCTGTTGGTGAAGCTGGCCTTGGTCTGGCTGCGCACCCGCTCCACCCCCAGCAGCAGGGCCACGCTAAGCGCGATGGAGAGCAGGGTGATGGCCAGGCTGAAGCGGCGGTTGAGCAGGCTGCGCCAGGCCAGATGCAGGACTAGCATCAATTGGCCCTCCGGTCCTGGCCGGCCTGATTGATCTGGTTCAGGCGCAGGGTGCGGTCGAACAGGGGCTCCAGGGCGGCATCGTGGCTGACGAATACCAGGGTCACCCCCATCGCCCGGCACTCGTTGAACAGCAGCTGGATGAAGGCGCTGCGCCGATCCGCATCCAGCGCCGAGGTGGGCTCATCGGCAATCAGCAGCTCGGGCGCGCCCATCAGCGCCCGCGCCGCAGCTACCCGCTGTTGCTGGCCGACGCTCAGCTGGGTCACCGGGCGGCCAAGCAGGTCGGCATCGGTCAAATCCAGGTGCCTGAGCAGGCGCTCGGCCTCCGCGTCCAGGCTGGCGGAGCGCTGCAGGGCGCGCGCTCGGCGTTGGCCGGAGAAGTGGCAGGGCAGAATGAGATTCTCGCGGATGGACAGATAGGGGATCAGGTTGAACAGCTGGAAGATGTAGCCGATGTGATGGGCGCGAAAGCGGTCCCGCCCGGCACCGCTCAGCTGGGCCAGATCCTGACCCAGGATGCGCACCTGACCCCGCTGCGGCAGGGCCATGCCGGCCAGCAGGCTGAGCAGAGTGCTCTTGCCGCTGCCGCTGGGGCCTTCGATGAATACCCGCTCACCGGGCTGCACCAGCAGCCGATCCAACGCCAGAACCTCGGCACCATTCGACCGCCAGCGGAAGGACAGATCGCGCAGATCGATCAAGGGCGGATCAGAGAAACCAAGCACTGTCTTCTGTCCTCTGTCATCTGCCCTCTGTCTTCTGTCAAAAATCCATCCCCGCCTGCTCGGCGGTCAACGCCTTCTGCTGCTGGGTATCGCTGGATACCATCTGGGCGTGCAGCACCTGGATGGCGGGAAACTCGGCGAACAGGCGCACCTCGATCCGCTCAGGGGCCTGGCATTGATAGTGATAATGGGCGCTGATGTCGGCGTGGTCGTGATCCTCGCCCGCCTCGGCCTCCAGCAGGGGCGAGTCCAGGGCCACCTGCTGCAGCTGGCAGGCGTCCTGCGGGGTGAAAACGAATAGCCGCTGCGCCTGACGCAGTCCCTCGGCGGTGTGCTGCAGGTACTCGCGCTGCTCGGCGGTGCGCGGGGCGTGCTCAAAGCCCAGCAGGTTGGCGGCGGGGCTTTGCAGCTCGATCAGCAGGGTATCCCCGTCCAGCACCAGGTTGAGCTGGGCCTGACCATGGACATGGGCCGAGTGCTGCCGCTGCGGCGCTTCCTCGGCCAGGGCCGGGGGCAAGAGCAGGGGCAGACAGCAGAAGAGGAAAAGCGACAGAATCTTGGCGGAGGGCACGTTAAAGACCTTGGTAGAGGTATGGGGTCAGTTTGTCTGATACGGCAGGGGCAAGGATGACAGGGTACCGGTTGCGCCAGATCCAGGTCGGCGGATGCCGACCTGGCGCGGGCCGACCGGGCCGATCAGCCCTGGCGGGCGATGAATGCGATGGGGGATAGCTCCATCAGGTCCGGGGGCATGGGGGTAAAGGGCTCTGCCACCAGCGCGGCCTCACTGACCTGCTGAACCCCCAGGCCCAGTTGCGGGCCGCTGTCAGGCAGCCAGGCCTGGGTGACGGATGCATCGGCCGCTGCCTGGCCCTCTGGCCCGTCAACAAAGATGCCGTCAATCATGTTGTAAACGATAGTGCTCATTTCAGCCCCCTCGTGTTGGTTTGGCCCTTTAGGGCCGGGTCTGGCCTCCTGGCCTGTGGATGCCGACAGGGCCGAAAATTCCGCCCCGCCTACAGTACTGATATCGGCCGCGCCCCAGGCAACTTGATCCTGCCTTGCTGAACCGGCATCGGCCCTCCCTGCGCCAATGCCCTGATCATCGCGCCGAGTCGCGCCGATTTCAAGGGCCAGCCTGCTATTTCTCGGTTACGAGCAGGGCCATCTCGCCCATACCTGAGCCTGCCGAGCGGCCGCAATGCGATTCACTCAGCAGGATCTGTACCGGCTTTGGCCAGCAGGAAGGGGCGGATGGCTTCTCTGACCTGGCCAATGGGTGTAATCTGGCCGCTATGAACGAGATACTTATCCTGGAGCAGCCGCTGGACCCCGAGGCCGAGCAGTTGGCCTTTCGCCGTGGTCGTCCGGCGGCCGGTGCCCTGGTCGGTTTTCTCGGCCTGATGCGCGACATCAATCAGGACGACGCGGTACAGGCCATGCGTCTGGAGCACTATCCGGGGATGACCGAAAAGGCCCTGGCGCGGATCATCCGCCAGGCGCAGGGGCGCTGGCCCCTGGAGGGGGTGCGGGTGATCCACCGGGTCGGCCCACTGCTACCGGAAGACCCCATTGTGCTGGTACTGGTGGCCGCTCGCCACCGTGGCGAGGCCTTCCAGGCCTGTGAGTTCATCATCGACTATCTGAAGACCCAGGCACCCTTCTGGAAACAGGAGACCCTGGCCGACGGCAGCCAGCGCTGGGTGGACGGCCGCCACTCGGATACACAGGCGATGGATAGATGGGCCGCGACCGAAAGCGCCCCAGCGGCCGCTAAGTGAGGCCAAGGCCATCTGACTTCTATGCGGGAACTTTACCCATTTGTTCCAGCCCAAGCGGGTCATTTTTCACCGCATCGATAGGCCAGGCCCAGTGGGAGGGGCCTTGCCCGCGATCCTAAAAAACACCCGAAGGGCTCATTCCTTCAAACTTCACCCTGCAAACTTCTGACTTTTCAAGCGCCCTTCGCGGCCAAGGCCGCTGCTACATCGTTGGGCCCGTCGGTGGGAAAGACTTTGGGCCGACACTGACAAACTAGCATTAGGCCCTCTGCCCCGGTTCGTGGTAACCTACGCCGCTACAATTTCAATTGTCCTGGCAAATCTTTTCCCAATCAAAAGGTTAGCTTAACGCCCCAGGCCTGGCGGCGTTTGGTTGCTGGCGGGCGGGTTTCCGCGATTTAGCAGGGCGATTGAGCGGATGCCCCTGGATCAGCGCTCAGAGGTGGTCATCCAACCGGTTTTTTTGGACTTTCACATTCAATTTAGAGAGCAAACATGACTGATCTGAAGTTTTATCGCAACATCGGCATCTTCGCCCACGTAGATGCCGGCAAGACGACCACCACCGAGCGTATCCTCAAACTGACCGGCAAGATCCACAAGCTGGGCGAAGTGCACGATGGCGAGTCCACCATGGACTTCATGGAGCAGGAGGCCGAGCGCGGCATCACCATCCAGTCCGCCGCCACCACCGCCTTCTGGAAGGATCACCAGTTCAACATCATCGACACCCCCGGACACGTGGACTTCACCATCGAGGTCTATCGCTCGCTGAAGGTGCTGGATGGCGGCGTGGGCGTGTTCTGCGGCTCCGGCGGCGTCGAACCCCAATCTGAGACCAACTGGCGCTACGCCAACGACTCCGAGGTGGCGCGCATCATCTTCGTCAACAAGCTCGACCGCATCGGCGCGGACTTCTACCGCGTGGTCAAGCAGGTCGAGACCGTGCTGGCCGCCAACCCGCTGGTGATGGTGCTGCCGATCGGCATTGAGGAGAACTTTATCGGCGTGGTCGATCTGCTCACCCGCAAGGCCTGGGTGTGGGACGAGACCGGCGACCCGATGAACTACGAGATCAAGGACGTGCCGGAAGACATGACCGACGCAGTGGAAGAATGGCGCGAGAAGCTGATCGAAACCGCCGTGGAGCAGGACGATGACCTGATGGAAAAGTACCTGGAAGGCGAGGAGCCCGCCATCGACGACATCAAGCGCTGCATCCGCAAGGGCACCATCGCCCTGGACTTCTTCCCCACCTACTGCGGTTCGGCGTTCAAGAACAAGGGCATGCAGCTGGTGCTGGATGCCGTGGTGGATTACCTGCCCAGCCCCACCGAGGTGGAGCCGCAGCCGGAGGTGGACATGGAGGGCAACGAGACCGGCAAGCATGCCATCGTCGATCCCAACGGCCCCCTGCGCGCCCTGGCCTTCAAGATCATGGACGACCGCTACGGTGCCCTCACCTTCACCCGCATCTACTCGGGCAAGATCAAGAAGGGCGATAGCGTACTCAACACCTTCACCGGCAAGACCGAGCGCATCGGCCGCATCATCGAGATGCATGCCGACAACCGCAAGGAGCTGGACTCGGCCCAAGCCGGCGATATCATCGCCCTGCTCGGCATGAAGAACACCCAGACCGGCCACACCCTGTGCGACCCGGACCACCCGGCCACCCTGGAGCCCATGGTATTCCCCGACCCGGTCATCTCCATCGCCATCGCGCCCAAGGACAAGGGGGCTGCCGAGAAGCTGGGGGTTGCCCTGAACAAGATGATGCAGGAAGACCCCTCGTTCCGCGTCGAGACCGATGAGGAATCCGGCGAGACCATCATCAAGGGCATGGGCGAGCTGCACCTGGACATCAAGGTGGATATCCTCAAGCGCACCCACGGCGTCGAGTGCAACATCGGCAAGCCCCAGGTGGCCTACCGCGAGGGCATCACCAGCCGGATCGAAGACAGCTACACGCACAAGAAGCAGACCGGCGGTTCCGGCCAGTTCGCCAAGATCGACTACATCATCGAACCGGGCGAGCCCGGCAGCGGCTTTGTGTTTGAATCGGCGGTCACCGGCGGCAACGTGCCACGTGAGTTCTGGCCGGCGGTGGAGAAGGGCTTCAAGCTGAGCAAGGAAGAGGGCGTACTGGCCGGCTTCCCCTGCCTGGACTTCAAGGTGATCCTGACCGACGGTGGCTTCCACGCCGTGGACTCCTCGGCCATCGCCTACGAGATCGCCGCCAAGGCCGCCTATCGGCAGAGCATCCCCAAGGCCAACCCGATCCTGCTGGAGCCGATCATGAAGGTGGACGTATTTACCCCGGAAGACCATGTGGGTGATGTCATCGGCGACCTCAACCGCCGTCGCGGCATGATCAAGTCCCAGGAGTCCGGTCCCACCGGGGTACGGGTCAAGGCGGATGCCCCGCTGAGTGAGATGTTCGGCTACATCGGCGACCTGCGCACCATGACCTCAGGCCGCGGCCAGTTCTCCATGGAGTTCAGCCACTACAGTCAGTGCCCGACGAATGTCGCCGAGCAGGTGATCAAGGAAGTCAAGGAGCGTAAGGCCAAGAAATAGGGCAAAGGCCCCAGCGAACCGGCCGGCCGAGGCGACTCGCGCCGGCCTTTTTTTCGGCCGTCAGCGGTCAGCGGCCGAAGGGCTGATTCCTTCACCCTATAAACCGCAGATTACGCCGATTATCGCAGATTAAATTATGTATTTTCATTAGGTTAGAATAACTTAGCCAGTCACCCGCTGGGTGAGTGGGTGGACTTGGCAAACACACTGAAAAATCTGTGTAAATCGGTGAAATCTGCGGTTCAACTGCTCTTTTTTAGGTTCACCCTAAAAAGAGCATTTGGCCACAGAGCCACAGACGACTCCATGGACGGAAACGATCCGCAGCGCGTGGGAACGAGACGTTGCCAGGGATTTCACGGGATTATTTCAGGGTCAGCCCCTGAAAGCGCAGGCGGCGGGCCAGGGTGACGGCGGCGGTGTGGTAGAAGCGGGCGGCCAGGCCCTGGTGCAGTTCCAGCACCTCGTCGAGCACCTCGCCGTCGATGACGATGCATTCGATCTCCTTGTTGGCGATGACCGTGGCGCTGGCCTCTTCCTCACCGAGAAAGGACATTTCACCGAACATCTCACCGGCACGGATATTGGCCAGGACGATGTTGCCGAAGCGCCGGTTCAGCTCGATGCGCACGCTGCCCCTGAGCAGCCAGAACAGGCGGCGGTTGGTCTCTTTCTCCTTGAGGATTACCTGCTCCTCGGCATAGGTCACCACCCGGCCACGCCGACGCAACAGGGCCAGGTCTTTTTCCAGAAGAAAATTGCTGTCTTTTTTCATCTTGTTACTGCCTATAGGGGTGCTGTTGAAAGCCATAATAACCGATCCCCGCCGGGATTGCCGCTGACCCTAGTCCGCCTCCTGGGCGTCCAGTTGCAGGGCCTGGGTCAGGCCTTGGAGCACCGGCTGCAACTGCTCGCAGGTACGGGCAAAGTGGGCCTCTATATCCTCGCTCTGCTCACGGCAGGCCTGCTCCAGGGCCTCCGCCGTGGCGGACAGTTGCAGGGCACCTATGTTGGCCGCCACCCCCTTGAGGGAGTGGGCGGCGCGGGTGGCGGCGGCCTGATCCTGGGCGGCGCGGGCGCTGTTGAACTCCTCGGCAAAGTCCTTTTTTGTCTCCACGAACAGGCGCAGCAGCTTGCGATACAGGCTGGGCTTGTTGCGCGCCACCTTGAGCCCAGCCGCCTTGTCTATACCCGGCAGGGGTGGCAGATCATCCTCTGGCGCTTGTTCTGGCGGGGCCGGGTCTGCGGGGGCATCGGTTGGAGCCGTATCTTCTGCTGCTGGCACCTGCCCTGGTTCCGGCTCTGATTCCGCGCTTGGCCCGAACTCTGAGGCGTCGTGGGTCCGGGTCGGCCGGACCCAGCGCGCCAGGGTGATGAGTAGCTGGTCGGGGTTGATCGGTTTGCCGATGTGGTCGTTCATGCCCACCGCCAGCACCTTGTCCTTGTCCCCCTTGAGGGTGTTGGCGGTGAGGGCGATCACCGGCAGCTGGCGCAGGGCCTCCTGCTCACGGATGCGGCGGGTGGCCTCGAAGCCGTCCATCACCGGCATCTGGCAGTCCATCAGCACGCCGTCGAAGGTCTCCCGGGCCAGGGCCTGCAGGGCCTGCTGGCCGTCGTCGGCCACCTGTACCTCTATCTCCTGCTGGGCGAGGAGTTCGCTGACCAGTTCCTGGTTGACTGGGTTGTCTTCCACCAGCAGGATGCGCGCCCCGCGCAGCCGTATCTGGGCCTGTCGCACGCCGGGGGTGGCCTGCGGGTCGGCATCGGCCTGGCCATCGGCCGCCTGCTTATCCAGCCGGGCGAGGAAGGTGAAGGTACTGCCCTGCCCCGGCGTGCTCTGCGCCCAGATCTGGCCGTGCATCAATTCCACAATCTTTTTCGAGATGGCCAGGCCCAGCCCGGTGCCGCCAAAGCGCCGGGTGGTGGATGCGTCGGCCTGGGTGAAGGCGCGAAACAGCTTCTGCTGCTCTTCCTCGGTCATGCCTATGCCCTGATCCTCCACCACAAAGCGCAGCACGGCCCTGCCCTCGTCCTGCTCTTGCAGGTCTATGTCCAGCTTGACCTGACTGTCGGCCTCGCTGAACTTGATGGCGTTGCCGACCAGGTTGATCAGCACCTGACCCAGGCGCATGGGGTCGCCGATCAGGGCCTTGGGCAGGTCATCGGCCAGCCGGATGTGTAACTGCACGCCCTTCTCCTCGGCGCTGACCTCGACCATGTTGAGCAGGTTTTCTATCACGTCGTCCAGGTTGAAGGGGATCTCCTCGAACTCCAGCTTGCCCGCCTCCACCTTGGAGAAGTCAAGGATGTCGTTGATGATGCCCAGCAGCCCTTCGGCGGCCCGGTGCGCCTTGCGGATGTAGCCCCGCTGACGCGGATTCAGCTTGGTCTGCAGGGCCAGGTGGGTCATGCCGATGATGCCGGTCATGGGGGTGCGGATCTCGTGGCTCATGTTGGCCAGAAATTCCGATTTGGCCTGATTGGCTCGGTCCGCCTCGGTCAGTGCCTGCTCGGCCACGAACTGCTCATGCAGCAGACGCCAGAGCAGCCCGTAGAGCACCAGCAGACCCAGCGCGGTGAGCACCAGATAGCGCAGCTTGAGGCTCTCCACGGCGGGCTCATAGGCCTCTACCGGGACGTGGTAGATCAGCTTCCAGGGGAACTCGCCCTGCTCCAGACTGGCCGGGGAGACACGGATATTGGCCGCGGCCAGCTGCTCCGGGTCGAGCAGGGTGCGGAAGAACCAGATGCCCTGCTCGTTCTCGAAACTGCCCGACGCATTAGCCTGGATACGCTGCCAGGAGCCGGGATAGCTTTTGGCCAGGGAGCTGCCGCTGCGGCCAGCCCGATGGCCCCACTCGGCGGCCTGGTCCGGGCCGAGCATCCAGTAGCCACGGCCATTGGTCAGCCAGGTGCGCTGCTTGCTCATCTGACTGAAACGATTGAGCAGGTCGCGGCCCAGGTATTCCACGCTCACCACCCCACGTCTGAGGCCACTGGGCTGCACCATGGCGGTGCTGAGGCGGATCACCGGCACATCCTCGCCCTGCTGCCCGGCATCTTCCAGTAGGTCGAAGGCGCTCAGGTAGAACTCCCCCATGGCCTGCCCGGAGGCCTGCTGAAAATAGTCCTGCCGGCTGTTGTCGCGTGCCCCCGGCCCACTGCCAGGGGCGTCCGGGGAGTAGGTCCTGCTGTCACCGGCCTGGCCCACCCAGACCCGCTCCCGGCCCTGCTCGTCGGTCCACTGGATGGCGTGATAGATGCCACGGGTACGCATGAATACCCGCCAGCTGAGGTCCACATAACGCTCGTTTGGCTCACCGCTCTCCATCATGCCGTGCAGCAGCAGGTTATGGGTGAGGTAGATGAGGTCGTTGGTGCGCCACTCCAGGCTGCGCTCGAAGATCTGCACCGAGGTATCCACCAGGGTCTCGGCGCTTTGCAGGAATTCGCCGCGAATCCGCCCCACGTCCTTGCCGTAGAACAGAAAGCTGATCAGGCAGAGCACGGTTGCAATGGGCAGAAAGAAACTCAGCAGGCGCTGGGTATTGGCTGTCATCTGGTTATTTGTCTGTGGCTGATACGGCTCGGTTAGTCACACTTGGCCTTTGTTGCACAAGGCCAACGAAAATGATCCATCCAGAAAATCTGTCCGGGGTGCCTCAGTCCGATCCCTGTTGTTTATCGGCAAAGCGTGCCTGCACCTGTTGCACCCGCTCCATCTGCTGCACAAACAGGGGCACCAGCTCGGGATCGAAGTGACTACCGGCGCTCCGTTGCAGGTAGTCGGTTGCCTCCTCCAGGCTCCAGGCCCTTTTGTAGGGCCGCTTGGAGGTCAGGGCGTCGAACACATCGGCCACCGCCACCATGCGCCCGACGCGGGGGATGTCCTCACCGGCCAGACCCTTGGGGTAGCCGCTGCCGTCCCATTTTTCGTGGTGGGTGAGGGCCACCACCCGCGCCAGCTGCAACAGCTCGGAGCTGTCCTCGCCGATGATCTCGGCCCCGATCTGGCAGTGCTGCTGCATGATACGAAATTCCTCGGCTTCGAGCTTGCCGGGTTTTTTCAGGATCTCATCGGGAATGCCGATCTTGCCGATGTCGTGCATGGGCGCGGCGTTGAGCAGCATCTCCGCCTCATGCTCGCCCAGCCCCGCCGCCTGCGCCAGGATGTGGCTGTAGTGGCTCATGCGGATGACGTGCAGGCCGGTCTCGTTGTCCTTGTATTCCGCCGCCCGGCCCAGGCGCTGGATGATCTTCAGCCGGGTCTCCTGCAGCTCGGCGGTGCGCTGGCGTACCCTGTGCTCCAGCTCTCGGTTCTGGTCGTGCAAGGCCAGGTGGGTGCGTACCCGCGCCTGCACCAGCGGCGCGCTGACCGGCTTGGTGATGTAATCGACGGCACCGACGGCAAAGCCCTGCAACTCCTCTTCCAGGGTGATCTTGGCGGTAACGAAGATGACCGGGATGTGGCGCGTGGTCAGGTCCTCCTTGAGGCGGCGGCAGACCTCATAGCCGTCGATACCGGGCATCATGACGTCCAACAGGATGATGTCCGGCGGCGTATGACGCACGATATTGAGCGCCATCTGGCCGTTGATGGCGGCGATGACCTCGTAATCGTCCTTGAGTATGCCCACCAGCACGTCGATATTGACCGGCGTGTCATCGACTATGAGTACAGTTGCTTTTGCGGTCATTGATTTGCCTCATTGGGACTCGGGGATCGCCTGCAAACGCTTCATCACCCTCGCGGCGGCGTCGAAGTCATAGGCCTCCAGGGCGCGTTGCAGTTCGGCCTGCGGCCCGCTCAGCCCGGCCTGGCGCAGCAGGTCTTGGTGCTGCTCCACCAGCTCCAGGGCCGAGGTATGGTAGCGGGCCACGCGCTCGGCCAGGTCCTGCAACAGTTGATCTAGCTGTTGCTGCTGCTCCGGGCTCAGGCTGCCAGGGGCCGTGGCCTTGGCCGGTTGCAGGTTATGCGGCAGGCCTTGCTCCAGCGCCGCCACCGCCCTGGCCAGGCGTTGCAGCTGCTGCTTGACCTGATTATAGCTGTCCGCCCGAATGCTGCGACCCCGCGCCTCCAGCTCCAGCCCTTGGCTGGCCTGCTCCAGGTCCTGCGCCCCCAGGCTGCCGGCCTCGCCCTTGAGGCTGTGGGCCAGGCGTTCCACTAGGGGCCAGTCCTGCTGCTCCAAGGCGCTGTCAAATTCGGCGATGAAGCGGGCCTGGTGGCTGACGGCCTTGTGCAGCAGGCGCAGGTACAGGGCCTGATTATGCTGCACCCGCATTAAGCCTTCATGTATGTCGAGACAGGCCAGCTCAGGCATCTTGCCGTCCTCCGGCAGACCAGGCGCCGCTTGTGGCAAGGCCAGGACAGCTGAGCCAGCCGAGGTTCCAGCGGGCGCCCCGGCCGCGGCATCTGTCTGCCGAGGTTTGACCCATTGCGCCAGGGCGCGGAACATCTCACTGAGATTGATGGGCTTGGCGATGTGGTCGTTCATGCCCGCCGCCAGGGCCTTTTCCCGGTCGCCTTCCATAGCGTTGGCAGTCATCGCCAGGATCGGCAGCTGGGCAAAACGCTCCTGCTGGCGCAGCTTGCGAGTGGCGGTGTAGCCGTCCATCACCGGCATCTGGCAATCCATCAACACGCCGTCGAAGGATTCCCGCTGCAGAATATCCAGGGCGGCCTGACCATCGCTCACCACATCCACCTGCAGGCCATTGCTGGTGAGCAGTTCCAGGGCCAGCTCCTGATTGATTTCGTTGTCCTCCACCAGCAACAGCCTGGCCCCGCGCACCCGCTCTATGTCTTCGCGCATCCTATCCTGCTGGCGCATGCCACGGCTTTCCTGGATCACCTCGCGGCCCACCGCCAGCATAATGGCATCCAGCAGACTGGAGGGGGTGACCGGCTTGGTGATGAAGCCGCTGATATCCAGCCCGCTGGCCGCCTGGCGTACCTCTTCCCGGCCAAAGGCGGTAATCATGACCACCGTGGGCGTTGCCTGCAGGCCCTGATCGGACTGGATGGCACGCACCGTGGTTATGCCATCCTGGCCGGGCATCTTCCAGTCCATGATGATGATCCGGTAGGGGTCTTCCGCTTGGGCCTGTCGCAGCAAGGCCAGGGCGGTAGCGCCGGTGGCGGCCTGATCCACGCGCAGGCCCATGCTGGCGAGCATACTGCCGATGATCTCCCGCGATGAGGGGTTGTCATCCACCACCAGGACGCGCTGCGGGCCCAGTTCGGTGACCCGCTGCAGGGGCAGGCAGGGGTTCTCTTGCTTGCCGAAGCGGGCGGTGAAGTGGAAGCGGCTGCCCTGACCGGGCTGGCTTTCCAGCCAGATGCGGCCGCCCATGAGCTGCGCCAGGTTTTTGCAGATGGCCAAGCCCAGACCCGTGCCGCCGAACCTGCGCGTAGTGGAGCCGTCGGCCTGACTGAAGGACTGAAACAGCTTGGCCTGCTGCTCCGGGCCCATGCCAATGCCGGTATCACGCACGGAGAAATGCAGCAGGCAGCCGTGCTGGTCCTCTTCGGCCACCTCGATGCCGACAACGATCTCACCCGTCTCGGTAAACTTGACCGCGTTGTTGCCCAGGTTGATCAGTATCTGTCCCAGCCGCAGGGGGTCGCCCACCAGGGCCAGAGGCAGCCGTGGCGAGAGATCGTAGAGCAGCTCCAGGCCCTTCTCCTCGGCCTGCTGGGTGATCATCAGGGCCAGGTTGTCGAGCACGTCCTCCAGGCGGAACTCCACCTGCTCGATACTCAGCTTGCCCGCCTCGATCTTGGAGAAATCGAGGATATCGTTGAGTATGCCCAGCAGGGCCTCGGCGGAGCGGCTGACCTTCTCGATGTAGTTGCGCTGCTTGCGATCCAGCTGGGTCTTCAGGGCCAGGTGGCTCATGCCGATGATGGCGTTCATCGGCGTGCGTATCTCGTGGCTCATGTTGGCCAGAAAATGGGATTTGGCCTGGGTCGCCTGCTCGGCCTGCTCCTTGGCCTCCAGCAATTGGCTGTGCAGGCTTTTTTGCATGTCGATGTCGATCAGGGTGCCAAACAGGCTATCAATGCCGCCATTCTGACCCAGCAGCGCCTTGCCGCGCTCATACACCCAGTGCACGCCGCCATCGCGGTGAATGATGCGGTATTCCAGGGCATAGGCCTGGCCCTGGCGGCTTTTTCCGCCGATCACCTCATCCACCCGCTGGCGGTCCTCTGGGTGGATGATGCTGGCAAAGCTGCGGCGCGTATTCTGGATGAAATCGCTGGCCGGATAGCCACTTAGACGTTCGATCTCGTCACTCATGTAGAGCATGGTCCAGTGTTCATCCAGCCGACACTGATAGACGGTGCCGGGGATGGTCTCCACCAGGGTGCGAAAGCGCTCCTCGCGCTCCTGCAGGGCCTGTACCGCCTGCTTGCGCTCGGTGATGTCCAGCAACCAGCCGAGCAGACCCTGCTGGCCCTGGAAGTTGATCGGCGTGAAATTGACCAGGATGTCGCGCACCTGACCCTGGGGGTCGTACATCTGCACCTCGTAGTTACTCACCTGGCCGTCACGTTCCACCTGGGCGAGGATCTGCTGGCGCTCCTCCGGACGGACGAAGATATTCACCGCCGGCTCGCCGATGGCGGCCCTGACCATGCGCAGGAAGCGGGGATTGGCGAAGCGGAAGATGCCGTCGATGGAGAAGGCCACGCCGATGGGGCTGATGTCGAGGATCGTCTGTAGTTGCTGGGAGCGCTCATCCACCAGTCCGCGCAGGCGCTGATTGGCACGCTGCCCGAGCAGGTGGATCAGACCGGTCAGCAGCAGGGCAAACAGGCCCAGGGCCAGGGCGGCCAGCAGCAGGGTGTTGCGTACCCCGCGATAGGGCCGCAGCGCCTCGCTCAGGTCGATCTCCGTGGCCACCCCCAGGCCAAGGGGCCGGACCAGCTCCAGGCACCGATCACCATCACGCCGCGATAATCCCGGTAGCCCTGGGCGTCCATCCCGCTTTGACCAAGGCTCAGGGCCTTGGCCATCTGCGTCAGCGGCCACTGTCGCGGTGGCCCTTGCGGGCTGTGCCCGCGCAGCAGGTTGCCACCGGGATCGGCGGCGCGCAGGCCCTGTAGTTGACGGCCGTGCCGGGCAAAATGCGACAGCCCGGCCAGCTCCTGCATGAAGCGGGATTGGGTAAGCAGATGGCCCTGGCCGCCCACCAGGTAGGTCTCGCCGCTCTGGCCCAGACGTACATTCTCTACCAAGGGGTGCAGGCTGTCCTCCACGTCAAACAGGGCCAGCAGCATGGCCAGGGGCCGACCGCTGGCGTCCAGCACCGGGTTGGCAAGAAGCAGCAGCGGCCGGGTGTCGGCATGGGTCAGCAGGGTCTCCCCCGCCAGCGCCCGCTGCACCTGCGGCTGAGTCAGCTGGGGGGGTGCGGGCACCCCCTCGCTGCACGCCTGGGCCATGGGCATTTGGCTATCGCTGGGGTAGAGGTACAGGGCCTCGGCCCCTGCCACCTGCAGATGCGTCCGACACAGATCCTGGATCAGGCGGTGGGTCTGCTGCCCCCGCCCCTCCTCGGCCTCAAGCCGTTGCAGCGCCTGCCGCAGGGCCGGGTCTGCGGCCAGGTGCCGCAGCTCACGCTGCATGGTCTGATGCCAGCGCTCCAACGAGGCCCTTACCGAGCCATTCAGGGTGACCAGGCTAGCGGCCACCTCCTGTCTGAGCTGCCGGTCCATGCGCCCCAGGCCATAGAGGACCACGCCAAGCACCGCCAGCAGATAGATGAACATCAGCAGATAGCCGCTGCGGCCCAGACGGTTTTTCTCCAGCAGCAGGCCGAGCAGGCCGAATTTTTCCACAACCCCCCCTTACACGGGTACAGATCCAGCCCTTGGCGCAAAACTTTGACAGGTCTTTGAGGACATTATATGGTTCAGTGTAACTAGTGAAGACCTTTTCGCAAAGGCAGAAAAGATGGCCTGAGGAGGAGCAAGTAAGGATGAAGCAGGGAAACAGAGGGCCAGGTCGATGGCCGCGCAGCGACACAAAAATCTACCCTCTGTCTTCCGTCCTCTGTCTTCTGTCCTCTGTCTTCTGTCTTCTGTATCCTGGAGCCCCTGTGATGCCGATTCGCCTTGGCCTGCTGTTGTTGCCCTTGGCCTTGCTGGGTTGCAGCAAACCCCCGCCGTCCAACGCCAGCGGCCAGCGCCTGTTCGACCATTATTGCGCCGAGTGTCACGGCGATACCGCCGCTGGCCGGACCTTTTTTGGCTACCCCAGCCTGGTGGACGAGAAACTACAGCGTGAGATGGTGCGAGATATCATCAAGAAGGGCTCCGCCGAGCGCGGCAATGCACACAGGCACCGGGAAGAGATGCCGGCCTTCGGCATGCTCTCCGACGCCCAGATCAAACGTATCAATGATCACCTGGTGCAACTGAGGAAGCAGCGCAGCCGTGCCGCTTCCCCCAAACCTTGACGGATACCGCCCTAGTAGAACGGGGTCAGGTCTAGAATCATAGCCAGTTCCATCCTTGGAGTAAAAAAGGCCCTATAATCTAAAATCTAGACCTGACCCCTTTCGCTCGTTTGGAGAAGCCCATGTCCCTGGCCTTGCAGCAAAGCAGCTATCTCAGTCACGAAGACTATTTCCTGCTGGAGCAACAGCAGGATCAGCGCTATGAGTACCTGGATGGCGAGGTCTATGCCATGGCCGGTGGCAGCGAGAGCCATGCGCTGATCGGTGCCAACTGTTTGGCGGCGCTGAGCCTGGGGATACGCGGCCAGCCCTGCCGCGTCTATGGGGCCGACATGAAGCTGCATATCGATGCCCTGGACAAGTTCTGCTACCCGGACATCAGCCTGCTGTGTCAGGCGGGTCGGCGCAATCCGCGCTTCATCCAGGGGCCCAGCCTGTTGGTGGAGGTGCTCTCTGACAGCACCGAGTCCTATGACCGTGGCCTGAAGTTCGAGCACTACCGGCTGATCCCTGAGTTGCAGCTGTACCTGCTGCTGGATCAGCACCGACCCCATGCCGAGCTGTTTGCCCGCCAGGACAGCGGCCTTTGGCTGCTGAGCGAGTACAGCGGCCTGGAGGCCCAGGTGCCCTTGGCACCCTGGGGCCTGCAACTGGCACTGGCGGAGGTCTATCGCGAGGTGGAGTTCACACCGATGAGGCCGGTGCCCCTGGTTGGGGAGGATGACCATGCAAGAACGGGGTCAGGTCTAGAATCATAGCCATTTCCATCCTTGGAGTAAAAAAGGCTCTATAATCTAAAATCTAGACCTGACCCCTTTCGTGACCCCTTTCGCTCGTTTGGAGAAGCCCATGTCCCTGGCCTTGCAGCAAAGCAGCTATCTCAGTCACGAAGACTATTTCCTGCTGGAGCAACAGCAGGATCAGCGCTATGAGTACCTGGATGGCGAGGTCTATGCCATGGCCGGTGGCAGCGAGAGCCATGCGCTGATTGGCATGAACACTGGCGCGGCCCTAGTCGGCCTATTTCGTCAACGGCCCTGCCGCGTCTATGGGGCCGACATGAAGCTGCATATCGATACCCTGGACAAGTTCTGCTACCCGGACATCAGCCTGCTGTGTCAGGCGGGTCGGCGCAATCCGCGCTTCATCCAGGGGCCCAGCCTGTTGGTGGAGGTGCTCTCTGACAGCACCGAGTCCTATGACCGTGGCCTGAAGTTCGAGCACTACCGGCTGATCCCTGAGTTGCAGCTGTACCTGCTGCTGGATCAGCACCGACCCCATGCCGAGCTGTTTGCCCGCCAGGACAGCGGCCTTTGGCTGCTGAGCGAGTACAGCGGCCTGGAGGCCCAGGTGCCCTTGGCACCCTGGGGCCTGCAACTGGCACTGGCGGAGGTCTATCGCGAGGTGGAGTTCACACCGATGAGGCCGGTGCCCCTGGTTGGGGAGGATGACTGAAGCAACGCCCAAGGGGAATCAACCTAGGGCAAACTCGGCCCAGACCGGGCAGTGGTCAGAGGGCTTTTCCATGGCGCGGATGGCGTAGTCTATGCCTACCGCCTGGCAATGTTGCATCAGCGGGGCGCTGGCCAGCAGCAGGTCGATGCGCAGGCCGCGGCGCGGGTTGTCGTCGAAGCCCTTGCTGCGGTAATCAAACCAGCTGAAGCGGTCGTCCACCTCCGGCTGCAGGACGCGGTAGCTGTCAATCAGGCCCCAGTGCAGCAGCTGCGCCAGCCATTCCCGCTCCTCCGGCAGAAAGCTGCATTTGCCGGTGCGCAGCCAGCGCTTGGCGTTTTGCTCGCCTATGCCTATGTCCTTGTCCAGGGGCGCGATGTTCATGTCGCCCATAACCACCAGGTTTTGATCGGGCTGATGGTTGTGCTGCAGATGATTGAGCAGATCGGCATAAAACTGGCGCTTGTTGGGAAACTTGGTGGGATGATCGCGGCTTTCTCCCTGGGGGAAGTAGCCGTTCATTACCCACAGCTCGGAGCCATTGGCCAGGCCGAAACGGGCGGAGATGAAGCGCCGCTGCGCCTCGGCATCATCCCCGGCATAGCCCTTGGTCACCTCCAGGGGGGGCTGTTTGGAGAGGATGGCGACGCCGTAATGGCCCTTCTGACCATGGTAGCTGACCGCGTAGCCCAGGCCCTGCGCCCATTCCAGGGGGAAGGCCTCGTCATGCACCTTGGTTTCCTGCAGGCCGATGATGTCGGGGTCGTGCAGTTGCAGCAGACGCTCCAGCTGATGCGGCCGGGCACGGATGCCATTGACGTTGAAGGAGACCAGTTTCACGGGGTTTGCCTTTTATGAAAAATCCGCGCCTTTTCGGACGCAGAGGACGCAAAGAAGCGCGGAGATCGCAGAGTTGAACAATGCAAAAGTCTGGCAAACTTTGCGTTCTCTGCGCTTCTCCGCGCACTCTGCGTCCTTTCTTGCAGCCCTATCAAGCAAACGGATGCCGCAGCACCAGGGTTTCGGCGCGGTCCGGGCCGGTGGAGAGGATGTCGATGGGGGTCTCGGTCAGGGCCTCGATCCTGGCCAGGTAGTTGCGTGCCGCCTGCGGCAGTGCGTCCTGACTTTTGATGCCGACGGTGGATTCTTTCCAGCCGGGCATTTCCTCGTACACCGGCTCGCAGCGGGCAAAGCGATCCGCGCCTACCGGGGGGGTGGTGACTTGCTTGCCGTCGAGCTTGTAGGCGATGCAGATCTTCAGCCGCTCCAGGCCGTCGAGCACGTCGAGCTTGGTGATGCACAGGCCGGAGACGCTGTTGATGTCCAGGGAGCGCTTCAGCGCCACCGTGTCCAGCCAGCCGCAGCGGCGCTGGCGGCCGGTGGTGGCACCGAACTCATGCCCCTTGGTGCCCAGGTACTCGCCGTCGGCGTCAAACAGTTCGGTGGGGAAAGGACCGGCACCGACGCGGGTGGTATAGGCCTTGACTATGCCCAGTACGTAGTCGATGTGGCGCGGCCCCATGCCGCTGCCGCTGGCGGCGCCACCAGCGGTGGTATTGGATGAGGTGACATAGGGATAGGTGCCGTGGTCTATGTCCAGCAGGGCACCCTGGGCACCTTCGAACATGATGTTCTCGCCGGCCTTGCGCATGCGGTGCAGGCTGCCGGTGACATCCTCCACCATGGGCCTGATCTGCTCGGCCTGGGCTAGCAGTTGCTCCAGTACCTGGCTGTAATCTACCTCGGGGAATGCGAAATAGTGCCTGAGGGCGTGGTTGTGGTAGTCCATGACCTCGCGCAGGCGCTCCTGGATGTGGGCCTGATCGAAGATCTCGCCCAGGCGAATGCCCCGGCGCGAGACCTTGTCTTCATAGGCCGGGCCTATGCCCCGGCCTGTGGTGCCTATGGCCTTGTTGCCACGGGCCTTCTCGCGGGCCTGATCGAGGCTGATGTGGTAGGGCAGGATGAGCGGGCAGGACTCGGAGATGCCCAAACGATTGCGTGCCGGTACGCCGTTCTTTTCCAGCATGTCCAGCTCTGTAAGCAGGGCCTCGGGGGAGAGCACCACGCCGTTGCCGATCAGGCAGCGCACGCCGTCACGCAGGATGCCGGAGGGGATCAGATGCAGCACCGTCTGCTGGCCGTCGATCACCAGGGTGTGGCCGGCGTTGTGGCCGCCCTGAAAACGTACCACGGCCTGCGCCTTGTCGGTGAGCAGATCGACGATCTTGCCCTTGCCCTCGTCACCCCACTGGGTGCCTATGACGACTACATTCTTACCCATAGTTTTTCTCGGTTAGTGATTCCAGTTCATATGCATTCATCCAAGCTTAGCGGCCTAAACAGTGGATTACAGATGTCAAAAATTTCAGGATGCAGAGGGCGCAGCGTTTGAGGCATTAGCCATTTGTTCCAGCTCAAGCGGGTCATTCTTTACCACATCAACAAGGCAGGCCCAGTGGGTGCGGGCTTGCCCACCATGCTAAAAAACGCCCGAAGGGCTCATTCCTTCAAACTTCACCCTTCAAACTTCTAACTTTTTCAGCACCCTTCGCGGCCAAGGCCGCTCCTACGCCCTTGGGCTGTCTGGCAGAAGCGGGCCATGTGGCGCATGGCGATTTTTACTATGACTCTGCGATCTCTGCGCTCCTTTGCGTCCTGATCGATGTCAGCTCAGGGCACCACCTGCCAGACGCCGTTCTGTTGGACCAGCTGGTGGCTGCAGCCCATATCTGCCGCCGTTCCGCTCTGCCCGGGCAGGGTGCTGATCACCACCTGACCGGCCTGGCGCAGGCGGGCGATCTGATCCAGCAGGGCCGGATCTTCGGCCAGCGGGGCGAGTATGCGTTGCGGCCCGGCCGGTTCGGGCAGGCGCGACAGGCGCATCAGCTTGAGCAGGTCGGCGCTGAAGCCGGTGGCCGGGCGGGAGCGGCCAAAGCGCTCGCCGATGTGGTCGTAGCGGCCGCCACGGGCGATCTCGTGGCCGGAGCCGGGGACGAAGGCGGCGAACACCACCCCGGTCTGATAGTGGTAGGCGCGCAGCTCGGCCAGGTCGTAATGGACCGGGGTCTGCGGCAGACGCCTGTGTACCTGCTCGGCCAGCTGGCGCAGATAGGCCAGGGACTGGCGTACCTCGGCGCTGGCCTGGGCAAACAGCTGCTCGGCCCGGTCCAGGGCATCCGGTCCATTCAGCTCGGCCAGACCGGCCAGCAGGCCGCGACTGGGTTCGGCCACGGCATAAGCGTCCAGCAGGTCGTTGATCTCGGGGATGGCCTTGCGTTGCAGGGCCTCGAACAGGGCCTGCTCCTGCGCCCCATCCAGCCCGGCCTGGGCGGAGAGGCCGCGAAAGATGCCGACATGGCCCAGGTCCAGGTGCACATCGGCCACCCCGGCGCGGGTCAGCATCTCCATCATCAGACAGAGGATTTCACAATCACTGGGCACCCCGCTGTGACCGAACAGCTCGGCACCAATCTGCAAGGGGGCGCGGGAGCGGCCAAAGCCATCGGAGCGGGTCTTCAGCACCGTGCCCAGATAGCACAGCCGGGTGGGTACCTCCTGGCGCAACTGGTGGGCATCGATACGGGCCGCCTGGGGGGTGATGTCGGCGCGCACCCCCATCAGCCGACCGGTGGCCTGGTCGGTGAGCTTGAAGGTCTTCAGGTCCAGGTCCTGGCCGGTGCCGGTGAGCAGGGACTCCAGGTACTCCACGAAGGGCGGCTGAATCAGCTGATAGCCCCAGCTGCGGAACAGGTCGAGCAGGTCACGCCGCAAGCCCTCCAGCCGATCGGCCTGGGGCGGCAGTATCTCTTCTATGCCCTCGGGCAGCAGCCAGGGGGTATTCTTCACCGTGATTACCTCACCAGATAGAGCAGGAGTACGCCAGAGACCATGCTCCCCAGCCCCAACAGGCGCAGGTTGCGGTCGTCCATTTGCGTTACCAATTGCAGGGTCTCGCGCATGCGCCTGGGGCTAAGGAAGGGCATCAACCCCTCGATCACCAGGACCAGGGCCAGGGCTGCCAGCAGATCATTCCACACCGTGCCGTCAGTTTCCCTTCTCGCCCTTGCCCGTCTGATCCTTGAAATAGCGGAAGAACTCGGAATCCGGCTCCAGCACCATCAGGTTGTTGCTGCTGCCGAAGGCGGTGCGGTAGGCGTCCAGGCTACGGTAGAAGGCATAGAACTCGGCGTTTTTGGTGTAGGCGCCGGCGTAGATCTCGGTGGCCCTGGAGTCGCCCTCACCGCGCAACTGCTCGGCTTCGCGATAGGCCTCGGCCAGGATCACCACGCGCTGGCGGTCGGCATCGGAGCGGATGCGCTCGGCCGCCTCGGCACCCTGGGCGCGCAGGTCGCGGGCCACCCGGTCACGCTCGGCGCGCATACGGTTGTACACCGACTCACTCACCTCGGGCGGCAGGTCGATCTGCTTGACGCGCACATCGACCACCTCGACGCCGATGTTGGCGGACTTCTCATCGGCATCCTTGCGCAGCAGGTCCATGATCTCGCCGCGCTCGCCGGACACCACCTCCTGGATGGTGCGCTTGCCGAACTCGTCGCGCAGGCTGGTGTTGATGCGTTCGGACAAGAGGCTGGCGGCCTTCATGGTGCTGCCGCCGGTGGAGCGGTAGTACTGGGCGACATCGTTGATGCGCCATTTGACGAAGGAATCGACGATCACGTCCTTCTTCTCGATGGTCAGAAAGCGCTGCGGACGGGAGTCCAGGGTCTGGATGCGCTTGTCCACCTTGACGATGTTGTTCACCCCAGGGATCCTGAAGTGCAGCCCGGCCTTGTACTCGGTCGTGACGATCTCACCCAGGCGCAGCTTGATGGCCGACTCCCACTCATAGACGACAAAGGTGAAGGCGTAGCCAAACACCGCCAGACCGCCCAGCAACAGCGGTATCTTCAACTTGTTATCCATTATCTCTGCCTCCGGTCACGGACATTCTCACGCACGGGACCATCCAGCCGCGCCCGGTTGTTGGGTTGCTGGGGCATGCCCGCGTCGATCTCGCTTCGGCTGGATGGATTGCGTCGGCCAGCGCCCTCGATGATGCGATCTATCGGCAGATAGGTCAGGTTGTTGCCGTTTTTCACGTCCAGGATCACCTTGCCGGTGCCCGCCATCACCGCCTCCACCGTCTCCAGATAGAGGCGTTCACGGGTCACGCCGGGGGCCTTTTCGTAGGCGCTGAGCACGGCGTTGAAGCGGTTCGCCTCACCCTCGGCCTCGGCGATGCGACGATCGCGGTAGGCATTGGCGTCGGCCAGGCGCCGGGCGGCGGCACCACGGGCCTTGGGTACCACCTCGTTGGCGTAGGCATGGGCCTCGTTCTCCAGGCGCTCCTTGTCCTCACGCGCCTTGATGGCGTCATCAAAGGCCGCCTTGACCGCCTCCGGCGGCTTGGCCGGCTGCATGTTGACGCTGGTCACCACCAGGCCGGTCTTGTATTGATTGAGCAACTCCTGGATGGTGTCCTTGATCTGCACGGCGATGGCGCTGCGGCCCTCGGTTAGGATGAAGTCCAGCTTGTTCTTGCCCACCACCTCGCGCACGGCGGTCTCGGTGGCGTCCTGGATGGTCTTGTCCGGGTCGCGGTCCTGGAATAAGTAATCGGCGGCATCCTGGATGCGCGATTGCACGGTCAGCTCCACATCGACGATGTTCTCGTCGCGGGTCAGCATCATCGCCTTGTGGCGCAGGGAGCGCAGCTCATCGACATTGATCTTGACCACCGTCTCCAGGGGAAAGGGCAGGTGCCAGTTGGGACCGGGGTCGGTGACCTTCTGGAAGGCCCCGAAGCGCAGCACTATGCCGCGCTCGGCCGGTTCGATGATATAGATGCCGCTGGCCAGCCAGATCAGACCGATGATGCCCAGGACTATGCCCAGCACCCGGCCCGACATCTGCGGACCAGAGGGGCCGGAGGGGGTATCTCCGCCCCCACCGCCCTTGCCGCCGAACAGGCCGCCCATCTTGCGCTGCAGATCCTTCACCACTTCATCCAGGTCGGGAGGACCTTCTCCGTTGGGACGGCCGCCCCAAGGGTCTTTGCTATTACCCGGTTCATTCCAGGCCATGGTCAACTCCGTAGCTTTCAAGGGGAACGGCGTGGGCCGCTCCAGGACAATAAGGTTCGGCATTTTATCTGCTCCGGCCAACAAAGGCGAACCCCATTTGGCCGCAAATCCCTTAGGGCGACCAGGGTTCTTCCACCATCCGCGTCTCGGCCTTCAGCCCTTCGGCCCCATCTGTTCCCGGCCGCAGGGCCTGGGCCAGCTCGGGCTCCCGCTTGAGCAGTCGGCGCAGGGCCTTGTTTGACAGCCGCACTTCCAGCTCCAGGCCCTCCGCCCCCTGGCGCTCGGCCTGCACCTGGCCGCTGGCATGGAGCAGGGCGCGCAACCGCCCGGCGGCGCTATCCAGACAGAAGCAATGGCTGCTGCCGAACTCCGCCAGGCGCTCTTCCAGCGCCTGCATCAACAGCTCCAGCCCCTGCCCCTGCTGGGCGGAGAGCCAGACCCGGCTGACCTGGCCGTCATCGGCCCGATCCACTCGGGGCGGCATGGCGTCGATCTGGTCGATCTTGTTGAACAGGCGGATCTGCGGCACCGACCCGGCACCGATCTGGCGCAGCACCGACTCCACCTCGGCGATCTGATGCTCCCGCGCCGGGTTGGCGGCATCCACCACATGCAGCAGCAGGTCCGCCTCCACCGTCTCCTGCAGGGTGGAGCGGAACGCCGCTACCAGCTCGTGGGGCAGATGGGAAATGAAGCCGACGGTATCCGCCAGCACCGCATGGCCATTGCCCTGGCTTTGGCCCAGGGGTATGCGCCTGAGGGTGGGGTCCAGGGTGGCGAACAGCTGATCGGCGGCATACACATCGGCCTGGGTAAGGCGATTGAACAGGGTGGATTTACCGGCGTTGGTGTAGCCCACCAGGGACAGGGTCGGGATCTCCGCCTTTTTGCGCGAACGGCGGCCCTGCTCGCGCTGACGGCCGACCTTGGCCAGCCGCTCATGCAGCAGGCTGATGCGCTTGCCGAGCAGGCGGCGGTCGGTCTCCAGCTGGGTCTCACCGGGGCCACGCAGGCCGATGCCACCCTTCTGCCGCTCCAGGTGGGTCCAGCCGCGCACCAGCCGGGTGGACAGATGGCGCAGCTGGGCCAGTTCCACCTGCAGCATGCCCTCGAAGGTGCGCGCCCGCTGGGCGAACACATCCAGGATCAGGCCGGTACGGTCCAGCACCCGGCACTGCAGGCGCTTCTCCAGATTGCGCTCCTGGCTGGGGGAGAGGGCGTTGTCGAAGATCACCAGGTCGGCCTCGTCCTCGGCCACCCGCTCGGCGATCTCATCCACCTTGCCGACCCCGGCAAAATAGCGCGGGTCCGGGCTTTGCCGCTGGGCGGTGATGAAGGCGTCGATCTGCGCCCCGGCCGATTGCACCAGATGGCGAAATTCGCTGATCTGATCCTGATCCGCCGCCAGCCCGATGCCGATATGCACCAGCAGGGCGCGCTCGCCACTGGCCGGACGCTCAAACAAGCCGATACCCCCGGAAACCAGGGGCCTGCCCCGTGGCGATCACTGATTGCCTAGCTCGGCGTCTTCCTCGTCACCCGCCTGTTGCAGACGCACCGGGCGGGCGGGCACCACGGTGGAGATGGCGTGTTTATAGACCATCTGGCTGATGTTGTTCTTCAGCAGCACGACGAATTGGTCGAAGGAATCGATCTGGCCTTGCAGCTTGATGCCGTTGACCAGATAGATGGACACGGGAATACGCTCTTTTCTCAGGGTATTGAGGAAGGGATCTTGCAGATTCTGCCCTTTGCTGGACATCTTTGGCTCCTTTTTTCTGTTGTTGTGAGTGCTCTGGTTTTTACCAGCGCCGGATTGGACCAGGGAAATCGCAGAAATACTGCATCACCCCTGCATGTCCACCTCGGAGTCTTCTTTCAGCGGCTTTGTATACAGGATTTGACGCAGATTTCAAGCGCCTGTTCCAGCGGCCTGGCCGGGTCCAGCCAGACCAGCTCCGGGTAGCCGCGCAGCCAGGTCATCTGCCGCTTGGCCAGCTGCCGGGTGGCGGTCACCGCCCGCTCGATCATGCGCGGCCGGTCGATCTCGCCGCGCAGATAGCTGAGCATCTGCCGATAGCCCAGCGCCCGCATCGATGGCAAATCCGGCCGCAGATCACCCCGCGCCCAGAGCCTGCGCACCTCCTCCTCCAGGCCCTGCTCCAGCATGAGCAGAAAACGCTGCTCGATACGCTGGCGCAACTCCTCGCGGGGATAGGGGGCATGCGCTAGTCGAATCGGCCGAAACGGCAGCGCCGCCTGGGTCTCGGCCTGGATCGCGCTCAGGGGTCTGCCGGTCAGCTCGAACACCTCCAGGGCGCGCAGCAGCCGCTGGGGGTCGTTGGGGTGAATCCGCCCCGCCGCCAGGGGATCGACCTGGGCCAGCCGTCGGTGCAGGGCCTGGCCGCCCTCGCGCTCCAGCTCGGCGGCCAGACGCTGGCGCAGGGCGGCATCGGCCGTCGGCAGGGGTGCCAGGCCGAATTCCAGGGCGCGGAAATAGAGCAGGGTGCCGCCCACCAGCAGGGGGATGCGGCCACGACCCTGGATCTGCTCGATCAGGCCCAGGGCATGGGCGCGAAACTCCGCCGCCGAGTAGGCCTCGGCCGGGTCAAGGATGTCAATCAGATGATGGGGTATCCGTGCCAGGGTAGCGGCATCGGGCTTGGCCGTGCCTATGTCCATGCCGCGGTAGATCAGGGTCGAGTCCACGCTGATGATCTCCACCGGGCAGCGCTCGGCCAGGGCCAGCGCCAGCTCGGTCTTGCCCGAGGCGGTCGGCCCCATGAGAAACAGCGGCGCTGGGCCGCTCATCGGCCCGCCTCGGGGGGCGCGATCAAGCGCAGATAGCGCGGCCAGTCAAAGGCCGGGCCGGGGTCGGTCTTGCGCCCAGGGGCTATGTCGCTGTGGCCGGTGATGCGCCCCTGATTGATGGCGGGGTAGCGCTGTTGTAACTGCCGGGTGAGCCGCGCCAGGGTCTGATACTGGGCATCCGTGTAGGGGGTGTGGTCGGCCCCCTCCAGCTCGATGCCGATGGAGAAGTCGTTGCAGTTGGGCCGTCCCTGAAACTGGGACTGGCCGGCGTGCCAGGCCCTTTTGCCGAAGGGCACATATTGGATCCCCAGGCCATCCCGGCGAATCAACAGGTGCGCCGAGACCCGCAGCCCGGCCAGATCGGCAAAACAGGCATGGGCCTCGACCGGTAATTGATTGCGAAACAGCAGGTCGATCCAAGGCCCGCCAAACTCCCCCGGCGGCAGGCTGATGTTGTGGATCACCAGCAGGGAAATCGCGCCGCCCGCCGGGCGCTCGTCCCAGTTCGGGCTGGGCCGCTGGAGCAGGCCAGGGACAAATGCAACCGCATCAGATGACATCAGGGGCAGCCCGAGCCTGGGCCTGCAGGGACGGCCAACCTGATTACCCGGTTCAGAGCATGGGCCATCCTCAAACCGCCCCCATCATCCCCTTGAACACCATGTCGGTGAGGCTGACGATGCCGATGACGTTGCGGCTGGCATCCACCACCGGCGCCCGCGACAGGCCAAAGTGGGTAAACAGCCGCGAGGCATAGCGGATATCCATCTCCGGGTTGATGGTGATCACCGGCTTGCTCATCACCTCGTAGATGTTCACCCGCTCCGGTGCCCGGTCCCGGGCCAGTACCTGATGGGCGATGTCGGAGATCATCACAATGCCGTACTCGTCGTCCTCATGCCGCTTCTTCACGATCAAACACTTGGTGTCCTTGTGGCGCATGGTGCTCAGGGCCTCGGCGATGGTGCTCAGCCCATCGACAATGTCGAAATGGGTCTTCATCACCTGCCGCACGCGGACAATGGCCTTCTCGTTCATAACTCTTCCTCGACTACGCAATAAAGCTCACTGATTTGATGACTGACGCCGACCGCATCCTCGACGTCGATTTGAAACGCAATGCCCTTGCCCGGCTGTTCATCAAAGGCGCAGACGCGGGAGATGGTCTCCAGTATCGGCCGGGCCAGGTGTTCCTCTACCAACAGCAACACCATGTCGCGCTGGGTCTCCAGGTTCAGACCGAAGAAGGACTTGGTCTTGTTCACGCCCTCACCGCGGGCCGAATTGAGCACCGTGGAGCCCTTGGCCCCGGCCTCGCGGGCGGCATCGAGCACCGCGTCGGTGACCGTGTCCTCGACCAGGGCGATGATGAGTTTGAAGTGCATGGTTTGGACCTCAGTTTAACGGGATTTTTTTGCCAGGCGGCGGGAATACCAGTCACCGATCTGGGCATAGGCCATTACCGCCATGATGGGAAACAGGCTGGCAAAGGCGATCAGGCCAAAGCCATCGAGCATGGGATTACGCCCTGGGATATTGGTCGCCAGCCCCAGACCCAGGGCCGCCACCAGGGGCACGGTCACGGTAGAGGTGGTGACCCCGCCGGAATCATAGGCCAGGGCGATGATGGGCTTGGGGCAGTACAGGGTCTGTATCATCACCAGGATATAGCCGACGATGATGTAATAATGCAGCGGCGTACCGGTGACGATGCGATAAGAACCCAGGGCTATGCCCACCGCCACCCCCAGGGCCACCGCCACGCGCAGGCCGGTGGCACCCACGCTGCCACCGGAGACCTGCTGCGCCTTGAGCGCCACCGCCAACAGCGAGGGCTCGGCGATGGTGGTGGAGAAACCAATCGCGGCGGCAAACAGATAGACCCAAACATAGCGCGTCCAGTCGATTGCGGCCAGGCCATCGGCGGCCGGGTCAATGCCGAGAAAGGCCGGATCGGTCAACTGCTGGGCGAGCAGCTTGCCCAGTGGGAACAGGGCCCGTTCCAGCCCCATGAGAAAGAAGCTAAGCCCCAGAATGACCAGCGCAAAGCCCGCCAGCACCCGGCGCAGATGGGGCACGGGACGGCGCAGCACCAGGTACTGAAAGCCAAACAGGATGGCGGCAATGGGCAGCACGTCCAGCAGGGTGCTCAGCAGAATATCGAAGAACTGGTCCAAAAAACTCATTGAATCAGCATCCCATAGCCCATGACGAAGATCATCGGGGTGAGCGAGGCAAAGGCGATCAGGCCGAAGCCATCGGTCAGCGGGTTGCGCCCGGCGATACTGGTCGATAGACCCACCCCCAGGGCGGTAACCAGGGGCACGGTGATGGTGGAGGTGGTGACCCCGCCGGAGTCATAGGCGATGCCGATGATCTCCTCGGGGGCGAAGGCGGTCATGATGACCACGCCGATATAGCCGCCAAGGATCAGATACTGCACCGGCCAGCCGAAAATAATGCGGATCACCCCGAGCAGTATGGCCACCCCCACGGACAGGGCCACGGCCAGGCGCAGGCCATCGGCATAGGTGCCCATGGACTCCTCATCACGCTCGATCATGCCGCCCTCCGCCGCCACCCGGGCGGCCTCATCGGCCACGGCGATCAGGGCCGGTTCCGCCACCGTGGTACCAAAGCCCAGGGCGAAGGCAAACAGCCCCAACCAGAGGATGCTGCCCTTGCTGGCAAAGCTGTGGGCCATGCCCTCGCCAATGGGAAACAGACCCAGCTGCAGGCCCTGCACAAACAGGCTCAGGCCGACCATCACCAGCAGCACGCCAAACGCCAGCTCCAGCAGGTTGGGGATGGGCTGGCGCAGCACCAACAACTCGAACACCCCGATCACCAGGACGATGGGCAACAGGTCCCGACCGCTGTCCAGCAGGGATTTAAGGGCATTTTTCAGCAGCTTGGTCACAAGGGTTCAGTGGCTTTGATTTTTGGGATTCGGGACTTGGCCGCCCCTGAGCCGATCCCTATTGTGAACCTATATTCCTCAGTTAAGCCACAGAGACACAGACCACAGAGTTGTTTCAAAGAGTTACATATCAGACCAGGCTCACCTGGAAGGTGTTGAATGCGTGCTTTCCAACACATTGATTTTTCTCTGCGCGCTCGGCTCTGGCTCCAGGCTTCGCCCTACCTCCTCCGTCGGGCCTACAGGGAGGTAGGTCATGCCAAACCGATGACTGGATCATCGGTGGCCCTGGAGTCGTCTGTGGCTCTGTGGCCAAATGCCCTTTTTAGGGTGAAGATACAGGGGACACCAAGAAGCGCAGAGGCCACAGCGTAAGAACCAGCCAAAGCGACAACTCCCAGGCCGGAATTAGACCCTCACCCCCAGATCATTGCAAGGGGCCAGTGAGGGCCATGGGGCCGGGGTCGCAAAAAAGTCATCCACTCCGCCGCCCGGTTCCAGTAAAGTACGCCCCTGTTCACGGATTCAAAGGAGCAGCAAAGGTGTCGGTAGATTGGCTATCCAAGGGTGTCTGGTTTTTGCTCGTGCTCATGCTGGCAGGTCAAGGGCAGGCCCGCTGTCTGGGCGGCGAGCCTGAACCCCCCCGTTTTCTCATCCCCCTCAACTCCGCCACTACCCTGATCCAGGTGCAGCAGGCGCTCAAGGCCAAGGGCCTGTATCAGGGCGAGACCCAGGGGCAGGCGGACGAGGCCAGTCAGGCGGCAATCAAGGCCTTTCAGAAAAAAAACCGCCTGTTTGAGGATGGGCAGATCTCCGAGGCCCTGCTCGCCCTGCTGATCTACCAGCCCCAGGCCGAGGCAGACAGCCTGTTCGCCCAGGCCGGCCAGGCCAGGGGAAATTTCAAGCCGGCCCAGCTGAGCGATGCGCAGCAGGTCAACCAGACCGACGCCCAGGGCTGGACGCCGCTGCATTACGCCAGCCTGACCGGCTCGGTCCAGCGCGTGGCCAGCCTGCTCAAGGCCGGGGCCGAGGTGGATGCCGCCAGCCACTACGGCACCACGCCACTGATGCTGGCGGTACGCATGAACCGGCCCGATGTTTTGCGTGAACTGCTCAAGCACTGGCCCTGGCTGGACCGGCGCGATTACCAGGGCGAGATCGCCGAGGAGATCGCCTTTCGGCAGAACCGCCACGGCCTGCTCAACCGCTTCCGCCGCCAGCGCTACGCCATGCTGGATGCCCGCCTGCCGCGGCTGCCGCCGTTTCGCCTGCGCATGGTGACCTGGGACGATCAGGAGTGCTACGTGGCGCGCAAGAGCCGCCTGCCGGTGGACTGTGATGTCCAGCCCGACTGCCGCTTGCAGCGCAACCAGGTGGTTCTCTGTGACGCCAAGGGCGAAAGGCACCTGCAACGCATCGCCCAGGTGGTACGCAAGACCTGGGGCGGCCGGCCGGAGATAGTGGATGGTCGCAGCCAGGACGGCGAAGCCCCCCTGGGCTGCGGCCCCGAGGATGTGATGCTGATCGGCGTACGCCACTAAGGGAGGTAGAGAATCGGCCTCCCCCTTTGCAACAGGGGGATTGAGGTTATCCTCCCCCTTTGTAAAAGGAGGATTGAGGTTATCCTCCCCCCTTGTAAAAGGGGGATTGAGGTTATCCTCCCCCCTTGTAAAAGGGGGGTTGAGGTTATCCTCCCCCTTTGCAAAAGGGGGATTGAGGGGGATTCCCGGACGCTGGCAGTTACGCGGGCACTGAAGCCCCCCTACCCCCCTTTGATAAAGGGGGTGGAATTTGACTCTCTTTTCTTCCGGGGTGGTGCTCTCCACTCCATGTCAGTTAGTTTATCCCCCAGGCCGGTATCGCCCGCGCCATGGGCCTTGCAATCAACTGGTGACCGACCCGATGGAAGACCTACAGGCCTCTGAAACCTGGCGTATTTTTCGCATTCAAGCGGAGCTGATCGATGGTATTGAGACGCTCAACGGGCTGGGCCCGGCGGTGTCCCTGTTCGGCAGCGCCCGCACCCCGCCCGACAGCCCCTGGTATCGCCTGGCCGAGGAGGTTGCCCGGGGCCTGTCCGACAGGGGCCTGAGCGTCATCACCGGTGGCGGTCCGGGCATCATGCAGGCCGGCAACCAGGGTGCCCAGGCCGGTAGGGCCAAGGCGGTAGGGCTGAATATTCGCCTGCCCCACGAGCAACATGCCAACCCCTTTCAGGATCTGAGCATCGACTTTCGTTATTTCTTCGTGCGCAAACTGATGTTTGTCAAGTATGCCGTGGCCTACGTCATCTTTCCCGGCGGCTTTGGCACCATGGATGAACTGTTTGAGTCCCTGACCCTGATCCAAACGGGTAAAATACGCCGCTTTCCCGTGGTCCTCATGGGCTCGGCCTACTGGTGCGGTCTGGTGGACTGGATGCGCCAGCAGATGCTGGCCGAGGGCAACATTGCCGAGGAGGACTTTGACCTGTTTCACCTGGCCGATACGCCGCAGCAGGCACTGGAGGTCATCGATGACTTTTGCCGTGAGCTGGAATCGACCGACACCAATCTGCGCCGTATGACCGATCAAACACCCTAGGAAACCCCATGGCAGAAGAACATGGCGCCCCGCGCCACCCCGTCGTACTCATTATTCTGGATGGCTTTGGCGTCAACCCCTCCAAGCTGAACAACGCCGTGCAACTGGCCAAGACCCCCAATCTGGATTACTTCATGGCCAGCTTCCCGCACACCACCCTGGACGCCTCCGGTCTGGCGGTGGGCCTGCCGGTGGGGCAGATGGGCAACTCCGAGGTGGGCCACCTGACCCTGGGCGCGGGCCATGTGGTGCGCCAGGATCTGGTGATCATCGACGACTCTATCCGCGACCACAGCTTCGAGCGCAACCCAGTGCTGCTGGATGCCATCAAGCAGGCCGCCAGCGAGGGCCGCCCCATGCACCTCATGGGTCTGGTCTCCGATGGCGGGGTGCACAGCCACATCCGTCATCTGTTCGCCCTCATCAGTCTGTGCAAGCAGCACGGCGTCAAGCCCTTGTTGCACCTGATCACCGATGGCCGCGACACCCCGCCAAAGTCGGCCCTGGATGGCTTGAAGTCGGTCTGCGAGCGCATGGAGCAGGCCGAGGGCAAGGTGGCCACGGTGACCGGTCGCTACTTCGCCATGGACCGCGATCGGCGCTGGACGCGCACCGAGAAGGCCTGGCGTGCCGTGGTGCTGGCCGAGGGCGAGCGTGCCCAGACCCCGCGCGAGGTGATCGAGCAATGCTACGCCAAGGAGGTACACGACGAGTTCATCCCGCCCACGGTGATCGGCGACTATGCCGGGCTTGCCGATGGTGAGCACATGATCTTCTTCAACTTCCGCAAGGACCGACCGCGGCAGATGGTCACCGCCCTGTATCGCGAGGACTTCGAGGACTTCGAGCGGCCGCGCTTTCCGCGCATCAACCTCACCTGCATGATGGCCTACGACCGCCAGTTCGGCTTGCCCTTCGCCTTCGCCCCCGAGCAGCCTCGCGCCAGCCTCAGCCAGATCATCGCCGATGCCGGCATCCGCCAGTTCCACTGCGCCGAGACGGAAAAATACGCCCACGTTACCTACTTCTTCAACGGCGGACGCTCCGGCAAGCTGCCTGACGAGGTGCACGAGCTGATCCCCTCGCCGCGGGTGGGTACCTACGACCTGATGCCGGAGATGAGCGCCCAAGCGGTGGCCGATACCGTCGAACAGGCCATCCGCAGCGATGAATACGGCTTCATCGTGGTCAACTTCGCCAACGGCGATATGGTCGGCCACACCGCCGTGCGCGAGGCGGTGATCCAGGCGGTGGAGACCCTGGATCGGGCCGCCGGTCAGGTGATCCAGGCCGCCATCGAATGCGATTACTCGGTGCTGCTCACCGCCGACCACGGCAACTGCGAGGAGCTGATCGACCCGGTGACCAAGGCACCGCACACCCAGCACACCGCCTACCCGGTGCCCTGCCTGATCATCGACTCACGCAACTGGCAGCTGGCCACCGGCGGCGGCCTGGTCAACATCGCCCCCACGGTGCTGCAGCTGATGGGCCTGGGCAAGCCGCCGGAGATGGTCGATTCCCTGCTGCTGCGCCCCCTGGGCAAGATCGACCTGAGCACGGTGAACAAGCCCAGCTCGACTTAATCCGGACGCAGAGGGCGCGAAATCCGGACGCAGAGGGCGCAAAGGAGCGCAGAGAACGCGGAGTTTCTCTATTTCTACTCGCAGGCCAAGGCTCCTCTCTCCCCAACCCCTCTCCACTAAGGGGCGAGGAGCTTAAGATTCGCGCTAAATTATTTCTCCGCGGTCTCTGCGCTCCTCAGCGCCCTCTGCGTCCTGCTTTACTCAACCAACCCAAAGGAGCTGCCATGCACCCGCTAAGAAGCCGCAGCGTTTTGCTGACAGGCAACGACCCGGAAGCCAAGCGCCAGGAACTTCACGATTACTTTCAGCGTACCTCTGACATCTACCAGGACCTGTTCCGTCTGCTGCCGGACGATCAGGCCTTCTACCAGCGCCCCGAGCCCCTGCGCCATCCGCTGATCTTCTACTTCGGCCACACCGCCACCTTTTTCGTCAACAAGCTGATCCTGGCCAAGGCGATCCCGGCGCGGATCAATCCCCGCTTCGAGGCCATGTTTGCCATCGGCGTCGATGAAATGAGCTGGGACGACCTCAATCAGGCCCACTACGACTGGCCGCCAGTGGCCGAGGTGCGCGCCTATCGCAACCAGGTGCGCGTGGCGGTACATCAGGCCATCGACCGGCTGGAGCTGAGTCTGCCGATTCGCTGGGAGGATCACCCCGCCTGGGCCATCCTCATGGGCATAGAGCACGAGCGTATCCATCTGGAGACCAGCTCGGTGCTGATCCGCCAGCTGGATATCCGCTGGCTTGAGCCCCTGCCCCAGTGGGCGCCTTGCTCAGATGGGGGCGAAGATACCGGCGAGGCCCCGGCCAACCCGCTGCAGCCAGTACCTGCCGGCCAGGTGCAGCTGGGCAAGGCCCGCGACAGCCGCCTCTACGGCTGGGATAACGAATACGGACCCCACGCGGTCGATCTGGCCGAGTTCCAGGCCAGCCGCCACCTAGTGAGCAATGGCGAGTATCTCGGCTTCATCCGGGCCGGCGGCTACCAGCGGCCCGAGCTCTGGACGGACGAGGGCCAGCGCTGGCTGGCCTACAGCCAGCGGCAGCTGCCCCTGTTCTGGCGAGCGCAGGGCGAGGACTACCGCCTGCGCTGCCTGGCGCAAGAGATCCCCATGCCCTGGAACTGGCCGGTGGAGGTCAACTATCTGGAGGCCAAGGCCTTCTGCAACTGGCAGGCAGAACAGACCGGCCAGCCGATCCGCCTGCCCACGGAGGAGGAATGGTACCGGCTGCACGATTGGCTGGAGATCGCCGACGAGCCCGAGTGGCCTGCTCTGCCGGGGCAGGTGGAATGGAACATCAACCTGGAGCACGGCGCCTCCTCGGTGCCGGTGGATCGCTTCGGCAAGGGCGGCTTCTTCGATGTCATCGGCAATGTCTGGCAGTGGACCGAGACGCCGATCCACGGCTTCGATGGCTTCGAGGTGCACCCCATCTACGATGACTTCTCCACCCCCACCTTCGACAACCAGCACAACCTGATCAAGGGCGGCAGCTGGATCTCCACCGGCAACGAGGCCACCCGCGATGCCCGCTACGCCTTTCGCCGGCATTTTTTCCAGCACGCCGGCTTTCGCTATGTCGCCGGCGCCGAGTTGCCGCCGCTGAAGGAACTGCCCAACCAGAGCTACGAGACCGATGCCGCCGTGGCGCAGTACTGTGAATTCCACTACGGCCCCAGCTACTTTGGCGTGGCCAACTTCCCCCTGGCCCTGGTGGAACTGGCGCTGGCCGCCCATCAGGGTCCGCGCCGCAGCGCCCTCGACCTGGGCTGCGCTGTCGGCCGGGCCAGCTTTGAGCTGGCGCGCCATTTCGACCAGGTCAGCGGCATCGACTTCTCCGCCCGCTTCATCCGCCAGGCCATTGGCCTGCAGGAGAACGGCCAGCTCAGCTATGCCATCAGCAGCGAGGGCGAACTGACCGAGAAGCGCGAACTGAGCCTGGAGCAGCTCGGCTTTGCTGGTCTGGAGACCAAGCTCAGCTTCTGGCAGGGGGATGCCCACAACCTCAAGCCGCAGTTCAGCGGCTACGATCTGGTCATAGCCGCCAACCTCATCGACCGCCTCTACCAGCCGCAGCGATTTCTCGACGAGATACCCAAGCGGATCAACCCCGGCGGCACCCTGCTCATCGCCTCACCCTACACCTGGCTGGAGGAATACACCGAACGGGCCAACTGGCTGGGCGGCTTCGAGCGCGATGGCCGGCCGCTGCGCACCATCGAGAGCCTGCGGCAGCTGCTGGCGGAGCAGTTCGAGCCCATCGGCGAGCCGGTGGACCTGCCCTTCGTCATCCGCGAAACGGCACGCAAATACCAGCACAGCCTGAGCCAGGTCAGCCTGTGGCGGCGCAAGGATCAGGCCGGAGCGATTTGATGTCTTACCCAAGCCCCAACCCCATGCGCAGCAAGCTGCGCCAATCCAGCCATCAGATCATCGCCTATGCCGAGGATCTGGGGCTGCTCATCATCGCCCTCTCCACCCTGATCGCGGTGGGCTTTGAGATAGCGCACATGATCAACTCCCGCACCGTCACCCTGGCGGACCTGCTGCTGTTGTTCATCTACCTGGAGGTACTGGCCATGGTGGCGGCCTATCTGGAATCGGGCAAGCTGCCGGTGCGCATGCCGCTGTACATCGCCATGGTGGCGCTGGCCCGCTATATGATTCTGGACATGAAGAACCTGGACACCTGGCGTCTGCTGGGCATAGCCGCCGCCCTGCTGGTGATCGCCATAGCGGTACTGGCGCTGCGCTACGGCCATAACCGCTTCCCTTACCGGGAGAGCGACAACTAGGAGCCTGTCGGGTTTAGGTGCCCGTAGCGAGCAAGGTGGGAGAACGAGAACAAATTTTCACGATTTTGAGGCGCATAGTTTCCCTACGCAACGAAAAATCGGGGCCAATGTTTAAAACAATTCTGGGCCGTTCTTCCCACCGGCGCAGTAGGAGCATCCTAAATCCGACAGGCTCCTAGGGGTGCCTGATGACCTACAAATCTCAGCCAATCGAATAGGGCGGCCCGTGGCCGTCGGCTGGTCTTGACTGTCGCGGGCAAACGAACACTTTGCGACTCAAGTGAAAATAGGCCTTGCTTTTATTAGAAATCGCTAATAAACTTATCCCCGATCTGCAGCCATTGGGATCCCAAACCCAGACCTCCTCCATCTTAGGAAATCATGAATATGAAAAATCTGATCAAAGCCGCCTCCATCGCCGCCCTGCTTGCCGCTTCCGCTTCCGCCAGCGCTTGGGGCCCTTGGGGTGGCAACAATGGCTACAACGACGGCAGCTGGTTCGGCGACGGCTTCGGCGACTTCAGCATGAACATGAGCGGTCGCGGCAACGGCCGTGGCAATGGCTACAACTACTACCAGCCCTACAACTACGGTCCTTACGGCTACGGCTACCCGGCCTATGGCGCACCCCAGGGTGCAGCCCCTTACGGCGCCCCCGGCCCGCGTGGTCCTTACGGCGCGCCCATGGCCCCGCAGGCCCCGGCTCAGCCTGCCAACTAAGATCCCCTTGGATCTTCATGGCGCAGGGAGGCGCCAGCAACCCGCTTCGGCGGGTTTTGTTTTGTCCGTGGCTAAATGAACTTATTTGCCTAACGGACATGGAGCGGACAGCGACACCCTTGAACATGAAACCTATTACTACAGAGGAATTGCCCATGCCTTTCCGAGCAATCGCCCTCGCCGCCGCCCTTGGCTGCGGCCTGCCCACCAGTCTTCAGGCCTCCTTCATCGATGCCGACCTGATTTACTCCAGCGGCAAGTCCGCCGCGCCGAAAAAGACCCAGCGCCATCGGTCGGCGCGGGCACGGGCGCGGCCCAAGTCTGAGCTGGAATGCATGGCACGCAACATCTATTTCGAGGCCGGGGTGGAGGACGCCAAGGGCAAGATCGCCGTGGCCAATGTCACCATGAATCGGGTCAAATCCAAACACTACCCCCGCTCCGTCTGTGGCGTGGTATTTCAACGCGGGGGCAAGAGCTGCGCCTTCAGCTGGACCTGCGACGCCAAGGGCAACAGGCCGCCGCGCAACAAGCTCTATCGACAATCGCTGCAGATCGCACGGCTGGCCCTGTCTGGGGCGCTGAAGGATGTCACCGGCCAGGCCGACCACTACCACGCCGACTATGTGCGCCCCGGCTGGCGCAAGCCCGACAAGCTCAGCGCCCGTATCGGTCGGCATATCTTCTACAAGATGCTGGACGGTTGAGCCCACCGGCCCGGGTCGGCTACCAGCTGGCCAGATAGACCACCGAGATATAGCGCAGCGCCTTACCCCCGCCCACCAGCAGCAAAAACAGCCAGAGACGCACCTTCATGATACCGGCGATCAGGGTCAGGGCATCGCCCCCCACCGGGGCCCAGGCCAGCAGCAGGGACCAAAAGCCGTAACGCTGAAACCAGGCCTGGGCCCGCTCGATCTGCGCCGGGCTGAAATAGAACCAGCGGCGCTGCTGAAAATGTAACAGATAGCGCCCCAGATACCAGTTGACCACCGCCCCCAGGGTGTTGCCCAGGGTAGCCACGGCCACCAGTAGCACCGCATCACCCCCCTCGCGCAGCAGGGCGAACAGCACCACCTCGGAATAAAAGGGCAGCAGGGTAGCGGCAAGAAAAGCGGAGCCGAAGAGAAGCAGGAGATCCATGATTCAGAGGACAGAAGACAGAGGACAGAGGACAGAGGACAGAGGTCAGAGGTCAGGGGTCAGAGAGCCGAGCAGCCAGCGAAACAGCCGCATCTGCGCGGGCAGGTAGAACAGGTATTCCGGGTGCCACTGCACCCCAAGGATACAGCGCCCGTCCTCCGCCTCTATCGCCTGGGTGATCTCATCCCGGTCTCGGCCGACCACCCGCAGCCCCTGGCCGGGCCGGTCCACCGCCTGATGATGCAGGCTGTTGACCCAAAGCCTGCGCCGATTACAGATCGCGGCCAGGCGCGAAGCCGGTTCCAGCCGTACACCCTTGGTGGGCAGCAGGCCGGGGCGATTGTGGGTATGCAGGCGCAGGTGGCGTATATCCTGATGCAGGCTGCCGCCAAGGATGACGTTGATCAGCTGCGCCCCGCGACAGATCCCCAGCAGGGGCAGCCCCTGCTCCAGGGCGGTGCGAATCCAGTGGATCTCCAGCTTGTCCCGCTCCGGGTCCAGCTTCACCTTGGCGTTGATGTCGCCGCCATAGTGCTCCGGGCCGATATCGTTACCGCCGCCGATGACCAGGCCCTGTAGCGGCGCGCCACTGGGCGCGTGACGCAGACTGATGCGCTCAGGGATGGCCCCCGCCAGGCGCAGGGCCAGCGCGGTACACCACCAACTGGGTGCCCAGCGCCGCTGGTTGCCGGTCACGCCAATGCGTGGTCGCGCAGCCATGAATCGATAAACGCCAGCCAGTCCTTGCGATTGATCCCCAGCAGGGGCCGCCCCGCGTGCAGGAATCTATCCCCCAGCTCGGCCAGCTCATCGGGCCTGGCCGCCAGCGCTTCCACCACGCACCAGGTATTCCAGGAGTCGGACAGGGACCAGTCGGCCCGTTCGATCTGACAATTGGGCAGCCGGTAATGGAAGGCCGGGCGGGGTTTGATCTTGGCGTCATCGATGCGCTCGCGCACCCGCTTCTCATCGATCTCGGCCAGCAGGGGCAGCAGGTCCAGGGCGCGGTTGCGGCTCGGGTTGTGCTGCAAATAATCGGCGAAGATATCATCCAGGCCGGGGTGGGCGCGGGAGAACAGCTGGCGCACATAGGCCTCGGGGTAGAGGTCCACATAGGGGCTGATCTTGCGTGCCAGATCCACCTCATGGGCATCCACCAGCCACCACTGCAACAGGGCAAAGGCACGCAGGTAGGCTGCCAGGGTGGCGGCATCCAGACGCGGGATCTCGGCGTTGATATGCACCCCATAGGCGGCAATCAGCGACTCCTCGGTGCCCTGGGCACCGGCCCGACGCAGGGCCTCGACCATGGCGTCCAGGCGGGGTAGCTGGCTCAGCGCCAGGGGCGGGCAGACCACCTCTACCGGCACCAGCAGGGCGGCGGCCTCGCTCAGGGGCTTGACCCAGCCCTCGACCTGTTCACCCCCGGCCTGGCGCTTGAGAAAGGCCCAATCCAGCTCGACATTGAACCGACCCAGGTCGGCCACCTCCACACCCAGCTCGGCCGCCGATTGGGGCTCTATCTGCCCCCCCAGGGCACCGCTCAGGGCGGCCCCGGTCTGCTCCAGGGAGATACCGGAGAACTCCAGCTCAAAGCCCACCCGGCGCTCTTCACCAGCGGCATTGTGGGAAACGGTGGGGGTACAAAAGCCGGCCTCGGCCAGCCCAGTGATTGTTGTCTGGTTCATGCCAGCAGACCTTAGCAGATCGGAACAAAAATAGCTCTAACCGGGCCGCATCTGCTAAAGTTGCGCATTACTGAACACCCCAGGAGGGCCCATGAAGAGAAAAAACCCCGTGGCCCAGCATGGCCGCAAATTCAACCGGGCCGCCGTATTCCGCGACCGCAAGCAAGAGGCCAAACGCGGCCTGCGCAAACACAAGAAAGCCCCACTCGGTGGGGCTTTTTTTTTGCCAGCAGCCTGGAGATCGGCCTACTTGAGCGCCGCCAGGTAACAGATCCAACCGGCATCGGCATCCGCCGAGGTCACCGGCCTGAAGATGCCATCGGCCTCGTCGTTCTCATCCCAGCCCTGCCAATAGACCACCACCCGGGCAAAGCCCGCCTCAAGCAGCAGTTCCTGGATCTCCGGCAGGGTCCACAGCCGCCAGGCGTAGCTGAAGGCCCGCTCCTGCCGTGATCCATCGGCAAAGGCAAAATGGATCTGGCAATCCAGGCGGCCATCCACCGGGTTATAGCGCTCCTGCTGCCAGATATAGGTAAAGCTCAGCCCGACATCCTCCACCTGACGCTCTTCGGACAGCTCGCGAAAGGCATCGTAGCCACCGAAGGCATCCAGAAAGAACACCCCATGGTCCCGCAGGCAGTGCCGTACCTGGGCAAAATAGGCACGCAACTCGGGGCGCGTATGCAGGCACCAATAGCTGAAGTTCATCGCGCTGACCAGGTCCATCCCCTCCCCGCCCAGCTGTCGCACATCTGCCTGCAGCCACTGCATGCGGGTCCGCTGATCGGCCGACAGCCTCGGCAGATGATGGGTCCGCGCCCAATCCAGCGGCCCTGGATCAAGGTCCACCGCCAAGGCCCGGTTGCGCCCGTCCTGCCGTACCCAGGCGCAACTCACCGCCCCGGTACCGCAAAAATCCTCCCGCAAACGGTGCGCCACACGGCCTCGCAACCGCTGGAAACTATCTTGCAGGAACTCCACCTCCGCCTGCGGACACTGCACCGAGGCCTCATAAAGGGCAAAGGGATCGGCACGCTGCGCCTGACTGGATGGGGGGCTGGACACCTGGACCACAGCAAAACCTGGACTGAATCAGAAAAGAGAGCGGTCAATTCTACATCGAATGCCCATCAATTCAGCAGGGCCTGCCGCCATCAGCGCAGAACTAACCCAGCACTAACAAAAGAACAGTCGCTTTGTTTGCTTTGTTTGGCGCTTTGTTTGGCGCTTTGTTTGGCTCAGGGAGGGGATTTCAGCTGTCAGCTGGATCAATCTGCTCAAATGCATTGCATAAGTCGAGCGGTGAGAGCAAAAATCGCCCATCAATATGATCTTAATAGGTAACTACTCCCCCACTCTCATCTCTAAGAACAGAGCATCTAATTCCCCCCTTTGCAAGGGGGGGTAGGGGGATTTCTTCAGCCAGAATCCCCCTCAATCCCCCTTTTGCAAAGGGGGAGGTCAATTCTCTACCCATTAAACCCCCTTCAAAACAAAAGAACAGTCGCTTTGTTTTTCTTTTTTGGCTCTCTGCGTCCTTTGCGCTCCTTTGCGTCCTCTGCGTCCCATTAAACAAAAGGACAGTCGCTTTGTTTTTTCCTTTGTTTTTCTTTGTTTTTGGCTCTCTGCGTCCTTTGCGCTCCTTTGCGTCCTCTGCGTCCCATGGTTTACGCCGTTCGGAGCTAAATTCGCTGGTCAGTAAAGCCTGCTGAGCTTGTAGCGGCCCACGGCGTGCCTGAGCCAGACCATGAACACGGCGGCGGCGGGCAGGGCCAGGAGTACGCCGAAGAAGCCGAACAGGTGGCCGCCGGCCATGACGGCGAAGATCACCGCCACCGGGTGCATGCCGATCTGGTCGCCGACGAACTTGGGGGTGAGCACCGCGCCCTCCACCACCTGACCGACGACGAACACCAGGGCCACCCCCAGCAGGGGCTCGATGGCGTGAAATTGCAGCACCGCCGCCACCCCGGCCATGAGTATGCCCAGGATCAACCCCAGATAGGGCACAAAGCTGACCACCCCGGCGATCATGCCGATCAGCAGGGCCAGCTCCAGCCCCAACAGCCACAGCCCGGTGGCGTAGATCATCCCCAGCGCCAGCATGACCATCAACTGGCCCCGGATGAAGGCCCCGAGCATGGCATCCGACTCCTGCGCCAGCCTCACCAGGGTGGGCTCGAAGCGCCGGGGCAGCAGCACCCGCACGCCGGCGGTGAGCAGGTCCCAGTCGCGCAGCAGGTAAAAGGTCAGTACCGGGACCAGCACCAGATTCATCAGCAGCAGCAGCAGCGCCGTACCTGAGCTGGATACCGAGCTGAGCAGCCCCTTGACCAGGCCACCGGCCTCGCGCCAATGCTCGGCAAGCAGTTCCTGCACCAGGCTCAGGTCTTGCAGCTGGCCGATCAGCCCCAGATGTTTCTGCGCCCAGGGCAGGACATGGTTGCGCAGCCATTCCAGATAGCCGGGAAACTGCTTGAGCAGATAGCTGATCTGCGCTTCCAGCTGGGGCAGTACCAGCAGCAGCATGAGCAGCAGGGCGAGCAACAGGGCGATAAACACCAGGCTCACCGCCAGGGTGCGGCTCAGGCCTTTCTCCTCCAGGCGATCACACAGGGGGTCACCCAGATAGGCCAGCAGGGCGCTGATCAGGAAGGGGGCTAGGATAGGCGAGAGCAGGTGCACCAGCCAGCCGCCCAGCAGGGCCAGGGCCAGGTAATACCAGTGTCGGCTATCGCTGCTTTGCGTCGCCATGTACCGCCTCCCGGGCCCGTTTGCTCCATTCCCAGACGTAATCGATGCCGCTGCTCAGGGTGGTGGCCAGGGTTGCCCAGATCAGTGCCGTCAGGGCACCCTCCGGCAGCAGGTCGAGCAGAGGCAGCTGCGCCAGCACCACCGCCAGCACCAGAACGATCTGCATGAAGGTGTTGATTTTACTGACAATAGTCGGCTCGGCTTCGAGCAGGCTGATGTTGAAATTCCACCAGAGGGCGCCGCCGACGATGATCAGATCACGCAGCAGCACCGCCGCCACCAGCCACCAGGGCAGCAGGCCGAGCCAGGCCAGGCTGAGGCTGCTGGAGACCAGCAGCAGCTTGTCCGCCAGGGGATCGAGCAGGGAGCCGAGCCGACTCTGCCAGTGGTAGTGCTTGGCCAGGAAGCCATCCACCCCATCGGACACCCCGGCGATGAAAAACAGCCCCAGGGCCAGCGCGAACTCCTCCCGCAGCAGGGCATAGACCACCGGCCCCACCAGCAGGATACGCGCCAGGGTGATCAGATTAGGGATGTCGCTTGAGTTGAAGCTGGGCTTGAACATGGGCGATCAGAGCCGGGTGAAATACAGGCGCTTGGGCTGCGCGGGGCCTGGCTTGGGGGCCTGGCTGCGGCCGGGCAGGTTGAAGGGGTCCTGAAAATCATGCGCCGGGGGTTTGGGTTTGGGCTTGGCCGGTTGGGGTGGCGCAACCGCTGCCAGCTGACCGCCGAAGGCGAGTGCCTGCAGCAGGTCGTCGCGCCCGCCGATCAGGTCCAGTTGCAGGATCTGCCAAGCCCCCTCCCGGCCCAGGTGTCGCGCCGCCTGCACCAGGCTCAGCCGGTTGAGGTAATCCAGCAGGCGACGGGCCGAGCCGGGGCTATCCAGGCCACCTATGGCCAGCTCCAGGGTCTCGCCCTGGTCGGTCGGCGTGGCCTGCGGGGCCGCGCTCAGGCGCGCCAGGCCCTGACCCAGCAGCGGCCCCAGTTGCGGCCCCTGATCGGCCCACTCACTGCGCTGGCCCTGCTCCAGGCGGGTCCAATGCAGCCGCCAGCCGTCCTCCAGCGGGGTCATGCGGCCAATCAGCAAGGCCCCGACGGCATAGCGCTGGGACAGGCTGATCAGGCTGGCATCGGCCTGGGCCTGTCCCTGATCAGCGGCAAAGGCGGCCCGCTCTTGCAGATCCGCCAGGGGAAGCAGCAGGCGCAGACCCTGCGCCCGCCCCTGCTCGGTCAGGCTTCGATAGGCCGAAGCAGGCTCGTCCGGGTCCACAAGCCAGTATTCCTCGCCCTGTTGCCGCAGCAGCCAGACCAGGGTCTCGGAGGACTCCCGATTCAGCGCCAGGCCGCGCTGGGCGAGGGCCGTGCGCAGGGCATCGGGCCGGAACCAGATGCGCAGGATGCGCCGCTGGCTGGTATCCGCCGGGCTGCGGTAATTGAACTTGGCCACATAGCGCCAGGCCGCTGGCGGCAGATCGGCAAAGGCGGGCTGCAACCAGAGGGGCTGGCCGTTGCCAAGGCGCAACAGCAGGCGGCGCAGGCCCTCGGCAAAAGCCGCGTCCTGGGTGGATTGCTGCTCATCGGCAACGCTCAGCTCAAGGAAATAGTCGCCATCATCGGCCTGCAGGGGCGCGGCAAGCCAGATCAACAACAGCAGGGGCAGGACGCGCAGGGATCTATTCATGGCAAAATTCTACCCCCGCACGGCCTAACCTGTCTAAAATACCCGGCCTCATCGCCCGATTCGGCCCGATCCAACCCGAAATCAATCAGGACACAGCGTGCACCAGAAACCCGTCTCCATCAGCTACCGCGACGCCGGGGTCGATATCGACGCCGGCAACAGCCTCGTTGAACGCATCAAGCCCATGGTCAAAAACACCCACCGGCCCGGCGTATTGGGCGGTCTGGGGGGCTTTGGCGCCCTGTTCGAGCTGCCCCTGGAGCGCTACCGCCAGCCGGTGCTGGTATCCGGCACCGATGGCGTCGGCACCAAGCTCAAGCTGGCGCTGGAGCTGGGCCGCCACGACAGCATCGGCATCGATCTGGTGGCCATGTGCGTCAACGACATCCTGGTCGCCGGCGCCGAGCCGCTGTTTTTCCTCGACTACTATGCCACCGGCAAGCTGGACGTGGAGGTGGCCACCCAGGTAGTCAGCGGCATCGCCGAGGGCTGCCTGCAGGCCGGCTGCGCCCTCACCGGTGGCGAGACCGCCGAGATGCCCGGCCTATACGCCGCCGGCGACTATGATCTGGCCGGCTTTGCCGTGGGCATTGCCGAAAAGGACCGGCTGCTGCGCCCAGAGCGGGTGCAGGCAGGAGATCAGATTCTCGGCCTGGCCTCCTCCGGCCCGCATTCCAACGGCTACTCCCTGATCCGCAAGATCATCGAGGTGGCCGGGCTGGACCTCAACGCGCCCTTTGAGAACACAAGCCTGGGCCAGGCCCTGCTGGCGCCCACGCGCATCTACGTCAAGCCCCTGCTGGCCTTGCTGGATCAGCTGGAGGTACACGCCCTGGCGCACATCACCGGCGGCGGCCTGCCGGAGAACCTGCCGCGGGTGCTGCCCCAGGGCCTGGATGCGGAGATTGACCTCGGCAGCTGGCCGCGCCCAGCGCTGTTCCGGCTGCTGCAGGAGCAGGGCAATGTGGTGGAGTCAGAGATGCTGCGCACCTTCAACTGCGGCATCGGCATGCTGGTGATAGTCCCGGCGGAGCAGGCCCAGCAGGCCACCGCCCTGCTGGGCCAGGCCGGTGAGCAGGTCTATCGCCTCGGCCAGATCATAGCCAACGGCGGTCAAGCGCCGCAGGTGCGCCTGCAGGGGGCCGCCAACTAATGTCCCAGCCCATTGATTGCAGGCTGGTCGTGCTCATCTCCGGCAGCGGCAGCAACCTGCAGGCCCTGATCGATGCCCAAGCCGCCGGTGCGCCCTACCGCATCGCCGCCGTGATCAGCAACCGCGCCGATGCCTACGGCCTGCAACGGGCCGCCCAAGCCGGAATCGACACCCTGGTGCTAGATCACCGCGACTACCCCGACCGCGAGAGCTACGATCAGGCCCTGATCGCCGCCATCGACCAGTTCCAGCCCGGCCTGGTGGCCCTGGCCGGCTTCATGCGCATCCTCAGTGATCAGTTTGTCCGCCACTACAGCGGCCGCCTGCTCAACATCCACCCCTCCCTGCTGCCCAAATACAAGGGCCTGCACACCCATCGGCGGGCCTTGGAGGCGGGGGATCGGGAACACGGCTGTAGCGTCCATTTCGTCACGGAAGAACTGGACGGCGGCCCGGTGATCGTGCAGGCCAAGGTGGTGGTCCAGCCAGACGACAACGCCGAGGCCCTGGCCGCCCGAGTGCTCAAGCGCGAGCATTTCATCTACCCCCTGTGCCTGCGCTGGTTCGCCGAAGGCCGACTGCGCCTGGGCCAAGGCCAGGTCGAGCTGGAAGGTGCCGCCCTGGCGGGGCCGGTGGTGTTCGATACAGAAGACAGAAGACGGAAGACAGATTTTTGCGTCGCTGCGCGACAGATTAAGTAAAACTGGCGCGAAGCACCTCTGTCATCCGTCCTCTGTCTTCTGTATCCACTGGGCCATGGTGCTGTACAGCTGGAACAGGTTGATGGGCTTGCCGATGAAATCGTTCATGCCCGCAGCCAGGCACTTCTCCCGGTCACCGCGCATCATGTTGGCGGTCAGGGCAATGATCGGCAACTGCTTGAAGCGGGCCTGTTGACGCAGGCGCCGTGTTGCCTCCAGGCCATCCATCACCGGCATCTGGCAGTCCATCAAGACGCCGTCAAAGGCCACCTGGTCGAGCAGTTCCAGCGCATCGACCCCATTGCCGACCACCTCCACCAGCATACCCTGACCGCTGAGCAGCTCATACACCAGCTCCTGATTGATCAGGTTATCCTCCGCCAGCAGCACCTTGGCCCCACGCAGTTGGGCGATGGCCGCGCTGGGGTCGCCGTTAACCCGCACCCTGGGGTCTGCTGCGGGCTCGCCGTGCAGCCGCTCCAGGCCCAGGGTGAAGTGAAAGGTGCTGCCCTGACCGGGTAGGCTCTCCACCCAGATACTGCCCTGCATCAGCTCCAGCAGGTGCTTGCAGATGGAAAGCCCGAGACCGGTGCCGCCGTATTTGCGCGTGGTCGAGGCATCCGCCTGGGCAAAGGGCTGGAACAGCCGTGCCTGCTGCTCCGGGCTGATACCGATGCCGCTATCGCGCACCCAGCCGTGCAGCTGCAAGGACTCGCCTGTTTCTTCATACCGTTCCAGACCGACCTCCACCTGGCCGCCCTGGGGGGTGAACTTCACCGCGTTGCCGGCCAGGTTGATGAGCACCTGGCCAATGCGCAGGGGGTCGCCCCGCAGGGACTCGGGCAGGCGCTGGTCCAGACGGCATTCCAGACTGATGGACTTTTCCGCGCACTTAAGACCGATGATGTGGCGCACGTTGTCCAGCACGTCGTTGAGGCGGAATTCGGTCTCTTCGATCTCCAGTCGGCCCGCCTCGATCTTGGAGAAATCCAGGATATCGTTGAGTATCCCCAGCAGGTTATGGGCCGAGCTGTGCGCCTTTTCGATGAAGTTGCGCTGGCGCGGGTTGAGCTGGGATTGCAGGGCCAGGTGGGTCATGCCGATGATGCCGTTCATCGGCGTGCGCAGCTCGTGGGACATATTGGCCAGAAACTGCCCCTTGGACTGATTGGCCGACTCCGCCGCCGCCTTGGCCTCGGCCAGCTCGGCGGTACGCTCCTCCACCAGCTGCTCCAGGTGCAGGCGATAGTCCACCAGCTCATCCACCAGCCCGGTCTTTTCGGCAATGCTGGCCTGCAACCGCTGATTGACCCGCAGCAGGTCATCATGGGTGGTCGCCAGCCGCTCGACCATGCGATTGAAGGCATGGGCCAGCTCGCCGATCTCATCCCGGCTATCGGTCTGGAACCGGAAATCCAGCTGCCCGCCGCCCACCTTGAGGGCGGCGTCACGCAGCTGCGCCAGGGGCCGGGACAGACGCTTGGCGATGTACAGACTTACCAACAGGGTGAACCCCAGCAACAGAATGCTGCTCAGCGCCAGCCAGCGGCGGGACTGCGGCCCCACCTTCTCGATATCGGCCACGCGCCTATAGCTGTAGGCCACATCGGCGCGGATATGGGGGATTATTTCGCGGTCGAAGTCCTGCACCAGGCGGTGCAGCCGCTGGGCCGTCTTCTGCCGCTGCGGCTCGGCAGCGGGGTCGCCACTGAGCAGCAGATACTGGGTCACCAGACGGCCATAGGCCTGGGCATAGTGTTCCACCTTCTCGGCCAGATCGTCATCGGTATGATACATACCGTGTTCCAGCTGAAAGCTGGCCAGCTGGGCCAGGCCCTGTTTGATCCTGTCACGCTGGCGCTCGCTGGGCTCGGCGGCAAAGTCCACCAGCAGGCGCTCGACGCGGTACAGCTCCGCGGCCAGCTGGGCAGCGGCCATGCTACCGGGAAGCACATGCCCGCCGACGCGCTCAAACACCGCCACCGCCTTGTTCTGCACATAAAGCCCTATGCCATAACTGATCCCCAGGGCCACCAGGGAGACCGAGAAAAAGGCCGCAAGGAGCTTCAGTCGAATGGGCATCTAGCGCTCAAAACCGTGCTGGCGGAAGATCTCCTTTCCCCTGGACTGGATGAAGTCATACAGGTCCGCCGCAGCATCGGGCGCGGTGCTGGTGGAGAGCAGGATGGCGGGCACCTCCTTGACCAGATTGACCGGCTCCGGCAGGGGCACCTGACCCAGACCCCGCCCCTGAGACCAGCGCAGCATGTCACGCCAGATCAGGGCCGCATCCACCTGGCCTGTGGCCACCAGGTCGATCAACTCGTTCACCGTCGAGGCCCGTACCCGGATATTCTCCGCCAGGCCCTGCTCGGCAGGCATCTGTTGCAGCAGGCTGTCGGCAACGCGGCCGATGGCGGCCATCTGGCCGTTGCCTATGGCAATACGCACCCCAGGTGCCAGCAAGTCTTCATAGCGGCGCAATCGGTCGATCTTGCCGGTGCTGATGGCGAACACGGGCACATGCCAGGCGATGGCGCTGGCGCGCACCACCAGGTCATCGGCCTGTTGCAGATAGGTCTTGGAGCCGGGGATGTAGATATCGCCCCTGTGGGTCTTGCGAATGGTGGCCAGCAGGGTATCGCTGCCGGCATAGACCACCTGCACCTGCACGCCCTTGATTTGCTCGTATTGGCGCCTGATTTCCTCCACCGGGTACTTCAGGCCCTTGCCGGCATACACCAGCAGGGTTGCGGGCTCATGACCGCAGCCGCTCAGGACGAGCAGGAGCGACAACAGCAGGGCGTGCGCAGACAGGGTTTTCAGGCTCAAGGCTTCACTCCGGTGGCAGGCCCCTGCGGCTTTGTCTTTGCGTGCCGCTTGACCGTCAACAGGGCTTGACGGGGAGCCTGAGACCAAGTCTAGCGCAAATCGAAAAGGATGCTATAGCCCCGCAGAGCGCAAAAAGCCCAGGCTGTCTCAAACTGTCAAGCCCGGCTCCCTTGCATCATCCTGGTCGAGTAGCCTCAGGGCCGGGGCAGGGTCACCCCCTGCTGGCCCTGGTACTTGCCGCCGCGATCGCCGTAGGAGGTCTCACAGACCTCGTCGGACTCGAAGAAAAGGATCTGCGCCACCCCTTCGTTAGCGTAGATCTTGGCCGGCAGTGGCGTGGTATTGGAGAACTCCAGGGTGACATGGCCCTGCCACTCCGGCTCCAGCGGGGTGACGTTGACGATAATGCCGCAGCGGGCATAGGTGGATTTGCCCAGGCAGATGGTGAGCACATTGCGCGGGATGCGCAGATACTCCACAGTACGCGCCAGGGCGAAGGAGTTGGGCGGGATGATGCAGATGTCGGACTGGAGATCGACAAAGCTGTTGGCATCGAAGTTCTTCGGATCGACCACCGCCGAATTGATGTTGGTGAAGATCTTGAACTCCTCGGCGCAGCGGATATCGTAACCATAGCTGGAGGTGCCGTAGGAGATCACCCGCCCCAGCTCGCCCTCGCGTACCTGATGCGGCTCAAAGGGCTCGATCATGCCCTCCTGCTCGGCCATGCGCCGAATCCACTTGTCTGATTTGATACTCATCTCGCCCCCTCGTCTGCCGGACACCATGCCAAGCCGGGGATAGTACCCGCAAGCCCAGCTCAGACAAAATCCCATCGCCCTTCCAGAAGACAGAGGCGCTGCGCGTCAGGTTTACCTAATCTGTCGCGTAGCGACGCAAAACCCTGTCCCCTGTCCCCTGTCCTCTGTCCTCTGATCTTGCTAGACTCGGCAAGGTTGCGATTTCGCAATTCAGCCAAAGCCGCTCGGCATAACCCAAATCAGGAGACAAGCGTTTGAACCGGCGTCAGTTTCTGCAAATGATCACGGCCCTGGGGCTGACCGGCGGCCTGGCTGCGGCCAGGGGCGATGAACCCGCGCCCCTGCTGATCCGCATCAATGTGCCCGGCCCCCACCTGCTGCCCTTCATCCCCATCGAGCTGATCCCCCAGCTGGGCCTGGACCGGGCCCTGGGGGCGCAGTTGGTGATACGCCACATGCCCAGCGGGGTGCCGGCCCTGGAGCGCGTGGTGGCGGGCGATGCCCAGTTTGCCGCCGTCGGCTTTCCGGTGTTGGCGCGTTTTGCCGGCAAGGGCAAGCCGGTGGTGGCCCTGGCCTCGCTGAGCAGCGGCATGCCGCCCTATGTGCTGCTGGTACGCAAGGACCTGGCCGGGCGCATCACCCGCATGGAGGACCTCAAGGGGCGCAGCATAGGCGCCCCGCTGGGCAGCGAAACGGCCAAGTCCTACCCGCGCACCCTGCTGGAGCTGTGGCTGTCGGCCCACGACATTGGTGCCGATCAGGTGCGCTGGGTGCCCACCAGCATCGATTTCAGCGGCATGTACGGTGCCCTGGCCAGCGGCGCGGTGGACGCGGTGTTCTGCGAGGAACCCCTCTCCAGCGCCCTGCTGCGCGCCGGCCATGGCCAGCTGCTGGCCAGCCTGAACGATGCCGAGCAATGCCAGAACATCTCCGCCCGTGGCCACCTGCGCGCGGTCATCGCCAGCACCCCCAAGACCGTCGCGGCGGAGCCGCAACGCACCCGGCTGCTGATCCAGATGCTGCTGCGCGCGCTGGACTGGATGCGGGACAAGTCCCCACGCCAGATCATCCAGCAACTGCCCATCCCGGACACCAGCTGGGCGGACGACCTGAGCGCCGCCCTGACCCGGCTGCCGTCGATCTACTCGGCCAACGCCGCCTTCACCGAGGGCGAGATCGAGGCCAGCCGCAACTTTCTGCAGGCCACCGGCACGAGCCTGCCCGAGGGCATGGACCTCCGCCAACTGATCGATGGGCGCTGGACTGGGATACAGCCTTGAGCCCGTCACCCCGTCCTCAGCGCGGTGCCCTGCGCGGCCAGGCCAAGCGCCGCCTGCTGCTCATCGGCCTGTTGGTGACGCTGTTGATCTTTGCCGTCACCTCCCTGTCCTACCGCGTGCTCAAGCAGAGGGATCTGGAGCAGCGCCGCGAGCAGGTACGCGCCCACTACAACCAGCTGTTGCCGCGGCTGGGCAGCCAGCAACTGTCCCAGGGCCTGCAACTGGCCGCGCGGATTGAATTCTCGCGTATCCTGGAGCGCCCGTCGGCAGAGCGCTGGCCCATGCTCACCGCCTTTCTCAACGCCCAGTGGAGCTTCAGCACCTTCTCTAACCTGGTGGTGCTGGACCCGGCGGGCAAGCCCATCTATCGGCACGGGGCCGAAAGCGACAGCCTGTTGTTACAGGCCAGCCAGGCCCCGCACTGGCTGTATGAGCCGCAGTACCACCAGCTCTACCGCATCTACCGCATCCCCCTGTGGCTGGGCAGCGAGGGTCAGGGCCAGTTGGTGCTGTTCAAAACCCTCTCCCACTCCAGCCTGAGCGAATGGGCCATCCCCCAGACCCAGCTGGAGCTGACCCATGAAGGACGTCTGGTGGCCCGCTCCAGCGCCGAGCCAGTGGACGCCCTCGATGACCCGGCCCGCTACCTGCGCCTGGAGATACCCTGGCCTCGCGATGAGGCGGCCGAGGGGCAGACCTACCCGGTGCTGCTGGCCTACCGCGACCTGGGCGACCTGCTGCCCCATGGCCAGTTCGTGGCCCGTCCGGTGGCCCTGGCCCTGCTCATTCTCGGCCTGCTCTGGTACGGCCTGGGCCGTTGGCTGGGGGGCACGGTGCGGCGCATCGAATCCCTTGGCCAGGGGGCGCGTCGCTACGCCCGCCAGCACGACCGCAACCAGCTGCTGCCGGCCCTGGCCCCGGCCCTGGAGCGGGACGACGAGATCAAGGACACGGCGCTGGCCTTCGAGCACCTGGTGGCCGCCATCGAGGAGCGCGAACAGGAGCAGCTCAGCTATCTACAGACCCTGGAGCTGCTGGAGGAGGCGGTGATCGAATTCAATGCCGAGGGCCGCATCCTGCGCGCCAGCCCGGCCTGGAGCGCTCTGTGCCATCAGGAAGACGGCCAGTGCGACTGCATCCACAGCCAGATCCACCCGGATGACCTGCCCCTGCTCAAGGCCCAGGCCGAGCAGCTGTTTCAGGGCCAGAAGCAAGGCGTTACCCTACGCCTGCGCCTGCATGCCAAGGGCCGTGGCCGGGCTGGCCATGATCTCTGGATCGAGGCGCGCCTGCTGGCCTTTGCCGACCGCCACGGGCGGGTGGAGAACGTGCGCGGGGTGCTGCGCGACATCACCCAGACCTACACCCATGAGCAGCAGATCAGCCACATGGCCCTGCACGATGCCCTCACCGAGCTGCCCAACCGGGTGCTGCTGGAGGACAGATTCAAGATCGCCCTGCGTCTGGCGGCGCGCAATGAGGAGATGGTGGGGGTCTGCTTCATCGACCTGGACCACTTCAAGCTGGTCAACGACAGCCTCGGCCACAAGGCCGGCGACCGCCTGCTGCTGAGCTTTGCCGACCGCCTGCAACAGAGCCTGCGCAAGGGCGACACCCTGGCCCGCTGGGGTGGCGACGAATTTGTCCTGCTGTTGCCCGAGATGCAGGACGAGAACGATATACGCACCGTGGCCGGCAAGGTGATCAGCGCCCTGCAGCAGCCCCTGGAGGTCATGGACAACGAGATCCGCATGACCCTGAGCATGGGCGTGGCGGTCTATCCCAATGACAGCGAGGAGATGGAGACCCTGTTCTCCCAGGCCGACCGGGCCATGTTCTTCGCCAAGGCCCAGGGGCGCAACCAGCTCTGTTTCTTCCACGATATGAGCAGCAAGGGGCCGGGCAAGCAGGAGCTGTACATCCAGAACCGCCTGGCCGCGGCGGTGGAGCAGGGCCTAATCCAGGCCTGGTTCCAGCCGGTGGTGGACAGCCGCAGCCATGCCTGCACCTCGCTGGAGGTGCTGGCCCGCTGGCAGGATGCGGAAAACGGCTGGATCAGCCCCGCCACCTTCATCCCCATGGCGGAAAACCTGGGGCTGATCGGTGCCCTGGGTAACAAGATCCTGCTCGACAGCCTGGACGCCCTGTGCCGCCTCAATCAGCTCGGCTACGACCTCTGGGTGGCGGTAAACATCTCCAAGCGTCAGCTGTTCATCCCCGGCTTTGTCGAGTGGCTGCTGCAGGAACTGGCCGAGCGCGGCCTCAGGCCCGGACAGCTGATCCTGGAGATCACCGAAAGCGTCGCCCTGAGCGATGTGGAAAGCGGGGCCGATACCGTGCAGCGTCTGCGCGGGGCGGGCTTTCACCTGGCCATAGACGACTTCGGCACCGGCTATTCCTCGCTGTCCCAGCTGCATGAGATGCAGGCCAATGAGCTGAAGATCGACATCTCCTTCATTCGCCGCCTATTCCAGCCCGACGGCAAGACCATGGTGCAGGCCATCATCCGCATGGCCCAGGCGCTGGAGATGAAGACCGTGGCCGAGGGGGTGGAGACCAGCGAATGCGCCGAACTCCTCGCCCAGATGGGGGCCGACTGCCTGCAGGGCTATCTGTTCGGCAAGCCCATGCCCCTGGCCGAGTTCGAACTCTGGCTGGAGCGCAACCGGCAGGAACCACGGATAGCAACGAGCTAGTGCGTTGCAACCCCCTGAAAGCTCCGGACGCCTGCCCGGAGGCGGTCCTGGGAGGCCGGCCCTGCCGGGCGACCTGGCACGCGGCCAATGACCCACTATATGACTGGGGCAAGACGGGGTAAACTCCTCCCCGCTCAACCCCAACCAGGAAACCCGATGGAAAAGACCTACATTCTCTACGCCGATGACGAGCCCCTCAACCGGGTGCTGATGGAAGACCTGTTCAGCGACCAGGAGGGCTTTGAGCTGGGCCTGGCGGACGACGGCGACAGTTGCCTGGAACTGGCCGCGCAACGCGCCCCGGCGCTGATCCTGCTGGATGTGAACATGCCGCGCCTGGACGGCTACAGCGCCTGCAAGGCCCTGCGCGAGGTACCGGCCACCAGCCAGGTACCAATCATCTTCGTCTCCGCTCTGACCAGCCGGGATGACCGCCTGGCCGGCTACGAGGCCGGTGGCGATGACTACATCACCAAACCCTTCGATGGCGAGGAGGTGCTGCGCAAGGTTATGTTGCAGGTGGCCGAGTATCAGCAGCGCCAACAGTCGCAACAGGCCCTGAGCAAGGCAGAGCACTATGCCCAGGGGCTCAATCATGTGGTGGACTTCATCCGTGGCAGCTTCGGCAGCCAGAGCCTGGAAGACCTCTGCGACACCGCTTTTGACTGCCTGGGCCGGTTCAAGCTGGAGGGCAGCATCCTGGTCAACTGCTTCGAGGAGCCGATGAGCTTTTTCAGCGATGGCCGCGAACGCCCCCTGGAGCAGGAGGTCCTGCTCAAGCTCAATGCCAAGGGTGGCATCCTCAGCTTTGGCCAGCGCTATTCCCTCAACGTGCCCCAGGTAGTCTCCCTGCTGGTGCGCAACCTGCCCGAAAACTTGGAAGACGCCAACCTTCTGTCGGACCACCTGGCCCTGCTGCTGGACGTGCTGGCGGCCCGTCTGATGGAAATGCGCGAGCACAAGGAGGCCATCAGCAGCCGACTGGAGGCCAGCGCCATCATGCAGGCCAGCCAGACCACCCTGGAGAACCTGCACCAGCAGCGCAACGAACAGCTCTCCCAGTCCCGCGCCATTATGGGCAATCTGGAACAGGACATCGAAAACCTGTTCTTCACCCTCGGCCTGACCGAAAACCAGGAAGAGGCAATCAAACGCTTCATCCGCGACAGCAGCCACCGGCTGGAGGAGTTGTTCGAGGAAGAGGAGAAGATCGAGACCCAGTTCCAGCAGGTGATGAGCCGCCTGATCAACTCCATGACCCCCTGACCGGCCCGAGCGCCCGGCTTCGGCCTAAGGCACATGGAGCGACCCCACGCCTATCCGAGCTAGGCGTGGGGCACCCCGAAACCTGAAGCATCTTCCGGACGCTTCGGGACTCGGGACTCGTAAATTGCCACGGATGTTTCACAGCAACGCCCGCACCCCGCCTAACCTGGCACAGTTTCTGCATTTCACCCACCACAAGACCACAGCGCCAAAAAGCTACCGCGTTTCAATAAATAACTCAGCTTTTTTCCAAACTGGTCGAAATAACTCTCAACCCCCTCAACACCGGATGCCGAGACCTGCGAGCATGAAAAAACTGACCATCAACAGCGGCGTAAAGATCCAGCTGATCGTGATCCTGCTGTGCGCCATCGCCACCATCTACAGCAACTGGCACGCCACCGACAGCATCGAGCAGAACAACGATAAGCTGAATCAGAAGATCGGCCCATTCCAGATCGAGGCGCTCAACTTCCGCTTTCATGTGGTGCAGATTCAGCAATGGCTCACCGACATCAGCGCCACCCGCGGCCTGGATGGGCTGAACGACGGCTTCGACCAGGCCGCCAGCCATTACGAAACATCCCGCCAACTGATCGCCAGGCTGCGTGAACTGGACCCCGGCAACCAGAGCTACTACGGCCAATTGGGCCAGGCCCTGGATAACTACTACGAAACCGGCAAAAAAATGGCCAAACTCTATGTCGAGCAAGGCCCGGCCGGCGGCAACGCCTTCATGGCCACCTTTGACGAGGCCGCCGAGCGCATGACCAAAAACGTCGAGACCCTGCTGGAGCGCACCGATTCGGCCAAAACCAAGACCACGCAACTACTGTCCCAGGCCATTGACCACTCCCGCCTGGTGGTACTGATCGGCACCGCCGCACTGGCCCTGCTCAGCCTGGTGGGAATCCTGTTCGTGCTCAGCGCCCTCAAGCCCCTGAAATACCTGGTTCAGCGCGCCGCCAATATCGCCCAGGGCGACCTTCAGGAACCCAGGGAGCAGATCCGCTTCCATGCCGAACTGGCGCAACTGGATGCGGCCATCGGCGATATGCGCGGCCATCTGCGCAACTCGCTGCAAGAGATAGAGACCGGCGTGGGCTCCCTGCACCAGGCCGTGGCCAGCATCCGCACGATCTCCGAGACCTCCAGCAACATCGTTGCCGAGGAACGCTCCCAGATCGAACAGGTGGCCACCGCGATCAACGAAATGGTCGCCACGGTACAGGAGATTTCACGCAATACCACCCACACCGCCGATGCCGCCGGCCGCGCCGATGAGGAGGTAACCAAGGGTCAAAAGGTAGTCAACGAGACCATCAGCGCCATCGACCAACTGGCCACCGAGGTGGTCAATGGGGTGGATGCCATCAACCGCCTCAAGGCCGAGAGCGAGACCATAGGCTCGGTGCTCGATGTGATTCGCGGCATCGCCGAGCAGACCAACCTGCTGGCGCTCAATGCCGCCATCGAGGCCGCCCGGGCCGGTGAGCAGGGCCGTGGCTTTGCCGTGGTGGCGGACGAGGTACGCACCCTGGCCTCGCGCACCGCCGAGTCCACCAACGAGATCCAAAAGATGATCGAACAACTCCAGGCCGGGGCCAGCACCGCCGCCAATGTCATGCAAAACGGCAAGCAACGGGCCCAGGCCACCACCGAATACGCCGAAAGCGCCGGCCGCTCCCTGCAGGATATCCGCAAGGTGGTCAGCACCATCCACGACATGACCGCACAGATCGCCACCGCCGCCGAGGAGCAAAGCGCGGTGTCCGAAGAAATCAACCGCAACATCCACGCCATCAGCAGCGCCGCCGATCACTCGGTGGATGTCTCCGACCAGGCCTCGGAAACCGGCACCCAACTGGCCCATCAATCCGACCAACTACGGACCCTGGTGGGGCGGTTTAAGCTGTGATTCAGGGAACAGAAGACAGGGTTTTCGCAATCCGATATAGAAAAATCTGCCGTTAAGTGCTATGTTTCTAGGTAAGCAAGGCCAATAGTTGGGCATCAGGGTGTTGGCCCGGTAATTGCTCATAAGATCCTACCGAACCACCAAACCCAACAAACCGCAGAAATTTGACGTATCAGGAGCCGTACCATGCTTACCCCAATCGCCGCCAACAATGACATGGCCAACATCGCCAGTCAGCTGCGTGACCTCAACGGCCAGCAGCAGCCCCTGGGCGCTGAAGTGGCCGCGCCTGCTGAGTCCGAACGGCCAACCCCCGCCGCCAACCCAGGTGCCGCTCCCAATAACGAGCCCCAGCTCAGCGCGGGCGGCCAGCGTGCCGCCGCCGTAGCGCCCGAGACCACCACCCTGCAAACCCAGGCAGATGCCCAGCAGGCCCTGAGCAGTGTGCGTGAGAGCCTGTACAGCAATCCAAGTCAGGCCCTGATAGCCCAAGGCGAGGTCCAGCGCGACCCGGCCGCCGCCCTGCTCGGTACCTCGCCCTCGGCCTGACCCCATCTCCTGAGCCCGGCCCAGGTGCCAAAGATAAGGCCGCTGCCCTCGGGCAGCGGTCTTTTTGCTGGGGCCTTACTGTGAAACATCCGTGGCAACTCGCGAGTCCCGAGTCCCGAGTCCCGGAGCCGCCAAGAGATGTTTCATGTTCCGGGGTGGCGCTGTCCGCTCCATGTCCGTTGGTATGAAAGTCGCGAAGCGCTCGCTTGCTCCCTCGACAGCTGTTCCAGACGCTGTTCTACCTCCAGCATCCCTCCGGGAGGGGGTTGGGGGGAGGGCGGCGAGTGCTCCCGGCAACACCGGCACTTCCGCCATCTGGCCTACAGGGATGCAGGTCATGCCAAACCGATGACCCTAAAAAGAGCATTTGGCCACAGAGTCACAGACGACTCCATGGACGGAGGAGGTAGGGCGAAGCCTGGAGCCAGAGCCGAGTACACAGAGAAAAATCAATGTGTTGGAAAGCGTGTTGGAAAGCGAACACTCAACACCTTCTAGGTGAGCCCAGTCTGATAGGTAACTAACCGCTGAACCCAGTGATGCAATAGGGCTAACTCCATGTCAGACACCCCGCCCGATCTGTGGCAATTTGTCCCCCTGCGGGATTACCAGCTGCCCGGCCTGCCGGCCCGCAGCGCCGCCAACAATGCCTGGGGCAGCTTCAAGCAGCTGTTTCGCCGCCCCAAGGCAGACCCCGCGCCGTTCAAGCAAGACAAGGAGCTGAGCAGCCTGGCCGAGGTGCGTCTGGCCCATCTGGTGGCCCCCATCCCCAACGCCGCCCTGGCCAAGGCCCTGGAACTGGCCCTGCACGACTGGCTGGAGGAGAAAGCGGCCAACAGGGCGTGCCGCTTTGTGATCAGCCAGCCCTTTTGCCCCCAGCAGCAAACCCTTCAGTCATTGGCCCAGCACCATCAGGCCCCCATAATTGCCGCGCCAACCCACCATCAGATCCTTGACAACGACCCCAGTTGGTTCAATGCCTGGCCAAGCGAGGCGGGGTTCTGGGTCCTGCCGCACCTGGAGCATTGCTACCTACGCCAGGCTGCCGGCCTGAACCTGCTGCGGCAGTTGTTTCATCGTCTGGACCAGGGCGAGCTGGGCAAGGGGCTGATCGCCTGCGACAGCTGGGCCTGGGCCTATCTGCAACACATACTGCCTCTGCCCAGGGGCCAGGCCCTAACCCTGCAGGCGTTTGACGCGGAACGCCTGCAGCGACTGTTCAGCCAGATGGTACAGCCACAAGCGGGCCGCCAGGTGCGCTTCAGCAATGCCACCACCGGCCGCGATATCATCTGCGTGCCCAGTGAGCAGGCCCGGCCGCCGGGGGAAGAGCTGGTACAGTTGGCCGCCTACTGCCGGGGTAACGTCGCCCTGGCCCTGCATTATTGGCGCGAACGCCTGCGCTCGGAGCCGGATGCCTCCCTGGATACGGACGCGAAAGACGCCGCCAATGCCGATCAGGACAGCGCGAGCAGCCCCCTGTTCGAGGAGAACCTGTGGGTCACCCAGATGCTGCCGGAGCCCAACCTGCCGGTGGGCAATAGCGAGGAGCAGATACTGATGCTGCACGCCCTGTTGCTGCACGGCGGGCTGGATGCCGCCATGCTGGCCGGGGTGCTGCCGCTGTCGCCCAACCGCAGCGCCGCCGTGCTCAGTCAGCTGTACCGGGCCGGGCTGATCGGTCGTCAGGGCCCAGGCTGGTATCTGCGTCCATCCGCCTATGCCTCGGTACGGCGCCTGCTGCGGGTGCAGGACTATCTTGTCGATGAGTTTTAGCCCATGCCAGAATCAGAAAACATAGTCCGGGTATTCAAGACCCTGGACAGCGCCACCCTGTGGGAGTTGGCCGCTATCGGGCTGCTTGCCAGCCTGTTCGTGGTCCTGGTGCAACGCCTGCTCCCCTGGCTGGCAAATCGCCTGCCCGGACGCAAGCGCCTCTATCTGCTGGCCCTGGCCCCCTTCATCCGCTTGCTGATCATCCTTGTCGCCTTGAGCATGGCCCTGCCGCTGATCATAGAGCCCACGCTGCAGAATATGATCCTGGTGCTCAGTTCGGTGGGCCTGGCCCTGGGCTTTGCCCTGAAGGACTACGCCAGCAGCCTGCTGGCCGGCATTGTCGCCATTGGTGAGCAGAATTATCGCGCCGGTGATTGGGTGCGCCTGGGCGAGCACTACGGCGAGGTACGCCATATCGGCATGCGCTCGGTGGAGTTGGTCACCCCGGATGACGACCGGGTGCTGGTCCCGCACAGCCTGCTCTGGTCACAGCCCGTGGTCAACGCCAACAACGGTAACGCCCGCTTGCAGTGCTGTAGCGATTTTTACCTGCATCCCGGGCACGATGCCGCCCTGGCGCGGCAGGCCCTGGAGGATGTCGCCCTTACCAGCGCCTACCTGGCCCTGAATGAGCCCATCGCCGTGATCATCAGCGAACAACCCTGGGGAACCCACTATCGGCTCAAGGCCTACCCAGTGGATTCCGCCCAGCAATTCCGCTTCAGCACGGACCTGTGCATACGCGGCAAGGCCGCCCTCAGGGCGCTGGGGCTGCGCTTTTGCAACCTGACGGCGACCAGCCTCCGGCCTGAGTGAACGTTGCCTGATCCTTACAAAACAAAAGACCCGCCAAGGGCGGGTCTGACGAGCGTGCCTGTGCAGGGTCTCAGCAGAGCTTTCTGCCACTGCCCTTGACGCAGGACTTGTCACCGGTGACTACCTTACCGTAGCTACTGGCCACATTACCCTTGGCCGAGGCATTCACCGACACCATGCCCAGGGCAATGACGAAGAGCGCGGACATCAGAATTGCAGATACTTTTTTCATCTTAAAGGCTCCATTGGTTGTGCAAAACGCCAGCTAAGTTTCCCCAATTCCCCCGCCCTTGGCAAGGGGCAATAGGCCCCACGCGCCAGGCCTGCCCCTGGCCCGGTATCGCATCCGGCGCAACCGGGGTATGCTGAGCCCTTTCACAACCGAGGACAAGGCAAATTGGACAGCATCAACAACCTGAAAATCATCGGCCTGGACCCCAGGCGGCCACCCATTGTGCGCAAGGAGCCCTACATCGATCTGATCTTCGAGCTTTCTCACCCGGCACCTGAGGATTGGTGCGATGACTTCAATAATCTCAATCGTGGTGCCACCCCGACGGTGATGATCAAGAAAAACCCAGGCCTGTTCATCGAGACCTATGTGCGTGAAATGGGTCATATCCCCCGGCAGCTGGAATTGATCAAGGCCAAGGTGAAGCAGTGCAGCGCCGAGTATCTGGAAAAGATTCGCCTCAAGGCCATCGAAGAGGCCGCCAAAAACGGCAGCCTGAGCGGTGCAGGGGGAGAGCAGGGCAAACTCAACGCCATACTCGCCGAACTCGATTACGATTGAAGATTGACCCGCTTCGACTTTATTGGATTTGTCCGAGCCATCCCGGTGACCCCTTGAGCAGGAGGGTTTGCGCCCAACGACTCGCCCCCTCCGCTGAGGTTAAAACCTAATCTGCCGCCATGCGTATCTCTCTACTGATCCTTTCCCGCTGCTTTGGTGGTGCCGAGCGGCATGTATTGGACCTGGCCCGGCAGTTGCGGGGGCATGGCCTGCAGGTGCAGTTGATTGGCCGCCACGACGGCTGGCTGGAGCCGACCGCACTGGTCGATAGCGGAGTGCGCGTCGATCTGCTGCCGACTCTGCTCAGGGGTCGGGCGCTGCGCCGCCTACTCCGGGATTTTGAGCCACAACTGCTGCACTGCCACCTGGGCAAGGCGGCACGGCTCAGTTCCAGCGCTCGACTCGGGCTGCCCTGCATCGCCAGCCTGCACGGGCACTACAAACACAAGGACTATCGGCATCTGCACGGGCTTATCTGCGTCGCCCCCTGGCAGCGCCAGGGCATCCACCGGGATTACCCTGGCCGGGTGGCGCTGATCCCCAATTTTCTGCACAGCGCCAGGCCGCACAGCCAGGCGGGCCAGGACATCAGGCAGCGCCTGGGCATACCCGCCGATGCCCTGGTCATCGGCAGCGTTGGCCGCTTTGCCCCGGAAAAGGGCATGGATTTGCTGCTCCAGGCCTTTGCCCAGGCCCAGCTGGATAATGCCTACCTGCTGCTGCTGGGTGATGGCGGCGAGATGCCCAGGCTCAGGGCCATGGCCCCGCCCAGGGTGGTCTTTACCGGCTGGGTGGCGGATCCCCTACCCTATTATGCCGCCTTTGATCTGTTTGCCTCCGCCGCCCGGGCCGAGTCCTTTGGCCTGGCCCTGCTGCAGGCCATGCAGCTGGCCCTGCCGGTGATCGCCACGCGCACCCCAGGCCCGGCCTGGCTGCTGTCCCAGGGTGGCGGACGGCTGACCCCGCTGGAAGACCCCCAGGCCCTGGCCGAGGGCCTGCGCCAATTGGCCGCCTCCGCCGACCTGCGCCAGCAGCTGGGTGAGCAGGCCATCGCAGCGGCAAGCCGCTTCAGCCCCGGCCAGATAGTCCCCCGACTGATTGAGTTTTACCAAGAGGTCAGCGGACAGCCTGCGCCGGACCCTACTGGGCAGAACACTGGGCTTAGGGATAGACTAAGCCCATGAGCCTTAGGTTTATGCCTCAGTGCGCCCCTTATGGCGCAACACATAGATGATTACATCGCCAAACAGCGGGATCACGCCGCGCATCGGCTCGGGCAGCTTGCGGCTGAACAGGGGTACCAACAACCGCGCCAGCCAGGGCCTGCCGGGGCGATTCACCGCCATGTCCACCACCTCCAGACCGGCCCTGCGTGCCGCGCCATGGAAGAACACCATGTCGATCGGGCACTGGTGCCCTGCCGCCTTTTCATACAGGGACAGGGGGTTGAAGAAGCGGGCATAGCCCTTGAGAAACTGACTTTTGCGTGAGCGCAGAGCATCCACGTTGGGGGTACTGATGAAGACCAGCCCATCGGCCTTGATCACCCGGGCGCATTCGCGCAGAAACTGGGTGGGGTTCTCGAAATGCTCTATGCCTTCGATGGAGACCATGGCATCCAGGCTGGCATCGGCGCAGGGGATGCCCCGGTCGGCATCCGCCAGCTGCAGCCGGTCGGCATGATAGTAGAAAGGCTCATGCTGCATGATATCCACCGGGACGGGCTCGGCCCCCAGGCTGGCCAGGCGTACCGAGAAGGATCCGGCTCCACAGGGCAGATCACAGATTCTCTTGCCGTTGAGATCACCCAGATACTGTTGCAGCAGGCGCTCCACCGTGGCATGGGTGTTGCGGTTGGCGAACTCGGGCAGGCTGCGGTAGTCCGGCAGGGGCCGGACAGGACTTGCTGGGTTCATAGATCCGGGGCTCCCTCATCAGGCACGCGCAGAATGCCGATGCCAAAGCCGGACTGCTGGGGGTCGTGGATAAACTCCTCCACCTCGGCCAGGGGTTTGAGCCGCCGCCACAGGTACTGTACCTGATTGCTCGCCAGGGGCTGTTTTTCACAGATATCGTGAAAGGCGATCAGCCCGCCGGGGCGCACCAGGTGCTTGTAATCCCGATAATCCGCCGTCACGCCGGCCTCGGTGTGGTCGCCATCGATGAACAGGAAATCCACCGGACGCCCGTCCAGAACCGCCTCCACCTGGGCCCTGAAACCGGGCTCGTGGGAATTACCGCTGAGCAGGCTGACCTGACACTGGGAACCGGGCGGGGGAAAGCGCGAGAACAGCGGGCGCTGCGGGGTCATGTCCTTGATATCACAGCTGATCAGCGCCTCGCTGGCGAGATAGGACCAGATCAGTGCGGTGCCGCCGCTGGCGGTGCCTATCTCCAGGATCAGGCGCGGCTGGAGCGCCTGTACCGCCTGGGCCAGGGCGGTGATCTCGGCGGGTTTTTGCATGGTCTTGACGCGCATGTAACCGCCACCACCAAAGTTCATCGCCCAGTCCACCACCTGCTCCAGGCTACGCGGTTGGGTATGGTATGCACGCAGACGGGCAAAGGCGTATCTGCTGTTAAAGGGGTGGCGCAGACGTCGGCTGAGTTTTTTCAAGAAGGACGGCATCGGAATTCCTGGATAGCGTCGAGCGCATGGCTCAGTTGGGCACGGATCAGCCCTTGGCTGAAGTGCATTTTATACAGGGCATGGGCATTTTGCGCCGCCTTCTGCAGGCGCTGGCCGTTCATGCAAAGTAGTTGTACCGCCTCGCTCAATAGCAGGGAACTGGAGGGCGGGATGCGCACCAGCCCCGGCGCATCCGGGGCAATCCCTTGATATACAGGGGCCTCGCGGGTCACCACAGGTCGGCCACAGGCCAGGGCCTGATAGACCTTATTGGGGATTACCCGCCCGGCCTTCTCTCCCGGTGAAAACACCCCAAGCAGGACATCGGCCTGGCCTATGCGCTGGGCCAGCTGGGCGTAGGCCAGGGGCGGCTCGAAGCGCAGATTATCCAGGCCCTGGGCCAGCTGCTGGCAGCGGGCCAACAGCGGCCCCTGGCCGAGCAGGGTCCAGCGGATGGAAGGATCGGCGCAGCGTCGAGCCGCCTCGACGATCACCTCAGGCCCCTGCAGTTCGATAAAGCTGCCGTAAAACAGCGCCTCGCGCATGGGCTTGTTTGCCTCCGGCAGGGGCTGAGGCAAAAAAACATCCTCCTCGGCGCCAACCGCCACAACCCTGAGTCGGTCGGCGGCCAGGGCAAAGGTTTCGACAAAGTAGTCCCCATGGGCCTGGGTATCGGCCAGCAGCAGGTCGGCGGCCTGGAACAGGCCCTGTTCCCAGCGGAGCAGGTGCCTGGCCGCCTGGCTGTCAGCGGCGAACTTGGCCCGCTCGAATACCTGCTTGTCATAGGCCGATATGAGCGGATCGAAGATGAGCGGCAGGCCCTGCCGATGGGCCCAGCGCCGGGCTGCGGCCAGGTCGCGCTGGCGGAAACAGGGCACCCAGAGCAGATCGGGCCGGGGGATGCCCGTCAGGCGCGCCTGCCAATCGGCCAGGGCGCTGATAGGCGGTCGAAAGTCGCGTACCTGCCAGCCCAGCTCGTTCAGCAGCCGACGCAGGATGCGATTGCGCGCATACTCGGGGTCAAAGCGGCCCCACCAGAGCACACTGGGCATCAGCCCTTCTTTCGCAAGCGGTGCAGCTCGCGTAGCTTGGCCAGACGAATGAAGCGCTGAAAGGCGTACATGTGACTGACCACAATGCCATCGACGCCGTTGACGAACTCCCGTCGTAACAGATATTGCTTAAAAAAGGCCAGCAGTGGAATCAGCAGCAGGGCCAGCAGGCTGGGTCTGCGCCCCTTGGCCAGCAGCACCTCGGCCTGGGCGCTGGAGTAGCTGTTGACCTTGTCGATGTGATGACTCAGGGAACGGAAGGAGCGGTGGATCAACAGGCCGCGCAGGTCACCGATTTGGCCCTGATGCACCCGCACCGAGTCATGTACCCGTTCGGCCTTGAAGCCGGCGCAGTCGCGTCGATACAGCCGTACCGGATGGTGAAAGGCGGTCCAGGGATGACCCTTGTTCTGAAAGGGATAGAGCGGCAGCACCGGGATGCGATAGGCCACGACCTCGGGGCCTGCGCCCTGGAACAGGTCCTGGATCTCGGCCGCCAGTTCGGCGGAGACCTCCTCATCGGCATCCAGGTTCAGCACCCAGTCGTTACGGCACTGGGCCTCGGCGAAACACTTCTGCGGCCCATAGCCCGCCCAGGCATGGAACAGCACCCGCGCCCTCAGGGCCTCGCTCACCGCTGGGGTGTCGTCCGTACTGCCGGAATCCACCACAATCACCTCATCCACCCAATCACGCACCGCCTGGATACAAAGCGGGATACGGTCGGCCTCGTTCTGGGCGATGATGAACACGGATAGAGGTAAGTGTTTCATGCGGGGCCGGGGCTCTCTTTACCCTGTTGCAGGGCAGCCAGCAGCCCAGTCAGCAGTAACAGCGGCAGGGGAAACCACCACATGCTGAACAGCACTGGTTGGGAGCTGACGGGAAAGGCGATCACCGCCAAGGAGGCGGCATAGGGCGCGGCCCGGGCGCGGGCCACTGGCGGGGCCTGTAGCATCCAGCGCAGGATCAGCCCAGCCAGCAGGAGCAGGGCCAACAGGCCGGGCAGGCCGGATTCGGCCAGCACCGAGACGTACATATTATGGGCATGATAGGGCCTGTGCTTGAGGAATAGGTCGTCCTCCGGGGCAAAATGGGGATAGGCCTCCTCAAAGGCCCCCGCGCCCACCCCGGTCAGGGGCCGCTGCCGGGCCATGCGCAGGCCCGTATTCCAGATGCTCATGCGGCCAGACAGCACATGGTCCAGGCGCTGGAACAGGCCATGCTCGGAGCCTTGGGCCATGGCCGTGAAGCGATCCATGCGCTCATTCATCACCGGCGACAGGGCAAACCCGGCTAGCAGCACCAGCACCAGGCCCAGGGCCAGGGACAAGCGATACCTCCAGCTGAACAAGGGCAGCAGCAGGGCCAGTCCCAGCAGCAGGAAATAGAGATTGGTGCGGGCGCCAGACAGGGCGGCGATGACGCCAATGGCCAGGATCAGCAGCAGGCTGAGCAGGGGCCGCCGCCGGGTCAGATCCCAGAGTACCAGGGGCATGAGCAGAGTAACAAACAGCCCCAGCCGCAGATTATCCTGAAAAGGCCCCAAGATACGCCCATCGGCCAGGATCGGATGGCCCAGCAGGTCCACCCCCAGGGCCAGCTGGACAAAGCCATCCAGTACCCAGGCCAGCACCACCACCAGCAGCCAGCGGTTCAGCCAGGCCAGATCCTGTGGCCGCCGCAGGCCCGCTAGCAGGGCCAGGCCAACGCAGAAGAAGATCGATAGTCCAAGCACCACCAGCAGGCTGCCCTTGAGATCGAAAGAGCCGGGCAGGGAGATCAGCACCGGCACCAGCAGCAGCACAAAGGCCAGGCCCAGGCGCTGCTCCCCGCCGCGAGAGAAATCCACCTGACGCCGCGCCAGCAGCCAAAGCCCGATGCAGCATAGCAGCAGGCTGGGCAGGCGGGGGCCGCTGAAAAAGGGCTGCCAGGCCAGCAGCATGAGGCCGAGAAAGCGGCTGATCAGGGGTAGGCTTATCTCAGGCATTGGCGGCATAGGGTTCGAGTTCAGGTTCAGTCTCCGCTTCGGTTTGATGGCGCTGCAGCAGGCGGCTGTACTGGCCCTGGCGGCGCAGCAGATCGGCATGGCTGCCGCTCTCCACAATCCGCCCGGCGTCCATCACCACTATGTTATCAGCCTGTTCTATGCTGCTCAGGCGGTGGGCGATGATCAGGGTAATGCGCTGGCCCTTGAGGCCATCCAGGGCCTGTTGCACCTGACGTTCGGATTCATTGTCCAGGGCCGAGGTGGCCTCGTCCAGGATCAGGATGGGGGCGTCCTTGAGCAGGGCGCGGGCGATGGCCAGGCGCTGGCGCTGGCCACCGGACAGGCGCACCCCGTTTTCCCCGATGACCGTGGCAAAGCCCTGCGGCATCTGCTGGATGAACTCCAGGGCGTTGGCCGCCTCGGCCGCCGCCTCGATCTGCGCCTGGCTGTAGGCCTCCGGGCGACCGTAGGCGATGTTGGCGGCGACGCTGTCGTTGAACAGTATGACATCCTGGGAGACATAGGCGATGTTGCGCCGCAGGGCCGCTAGGCTGAGCTGGCGAATGTCCTGCCCGCCGAGCAGGATGCGGCCGCCGCTGAGTTCATAGAAGCGGGGTATCAGGCTGGCGATGGTGGATTTGCCGCTGCCCGACTGGCCCACCAGGGCGGTGCTGGTGCCCGCCACCAGCCTCAGGTTCAGCCCCTGCAGGATCGGCTGGGGCTGGCCGGGGTGCTGGAAGCTGACCTCCTCGAACACCAGGTCCTGGCCTTTGAACTCGGCCTCCTGCTGGCCCTCGTCCGGCTCCGGCAGTTGGTCGATGGCGGCATAGACGCTGTGCGCCGCCGCCAGCACCTGCTGCACCTGGGCGTTGACCTTGGTCAGATTCTTCACCGCCGGCAGGAGCAGGACGAAGGCGGTGAGAAAGGCCATGAACTCGCCCACGGTCAGGCTGCCCTGGCCGGGGTTGGCGCTGAGGTAGATGACCAGGGCCATGATCAGGGCGCCGAGGATCTCCACTATGGGCACATTGGCCGCCGAGGTGACCAGGATCTTCATGCTCGACAGACGCAGGCGGTTGGCCGAGGCATCCAGCCGTGCCGCCTCGTAGTCCTGCCCGGCGAAGACCTTGATCTCGCGCTGGCCCTTGATGGTCTCCTCCAGGGTCTCGGTGAGCTGGCCGTAATGGCCCTGCAATTCGTCGTTGAGCCGCCGCAGACGCCGGGCGATGAAGGCGATGACCAGGGCGACCACGGGGAACAGCAGGCCCAGCAGCAGGCTCATCTGCCAATCCAGATAGATGATGTAGGCCACCAGCCCCAGGGCGGTGAGGGAGTCGCGCACCAGGCTGATCAGGGCCTGATTGGCCGACAGGGTGACCTGATTGGCGTCGTAGGTGACCTTGGAGATCAGCCGACCGCTGCTGTTTTGGTCAAAAAAGTGGCACGGCAGCTGCAGATAGCGGCGAAACATGGCCCGGCGCAGGTCCAGCACCACCCGTGAGGCCACCCAGCCAAAGCCCAGGGTGCTGGTGAAGTTGGCCAGGGAGCGCACACTGAAGAGCAGGATCAGGCCGATGGGGGCCCAGAACAGGTAGCGCTCGTCGCGCTCGACGAAGGTGCCGTCCAGCAGGGGCTGCAGCAGGGCCGGGATGGAGGCCTGGCTGAGGGAAAAGACAAGCATGGCCAACACCGCCAGGGCAAAGCGCCGCCAGTAGGGGCGCACCTGGCCCAGCAGGCGCAGCAGCAAGATCTTGTTGCTCAATGGGCTACCTAACCCGGCGAAGCCGGAACCAAAAAGGACGCAGAGGATGCAACCGACTGCATGGAAAGGAGCTGGATGCCAGCGTCGAGAAACGCGCAGAGGGCAGAATTGTAAAGGTATTCCTGACTACCCACAAATCTCGGCCAATCGGATAGGGCGGCCCCTGGCCGCCGCGCAACCACCAGGGGCAGGCTTCATTGCCGTGGCTTGGCGGCGGGCGCGGCCCGCCCTATGCCGCACGGCAAGGTCGGCCTCTCAACCCAGGACGTACAGGGCCAGCCAAGCCGGGATAATGGCTGAGACACATAAGTAATCAGGTCCGATTTTGCTAAATGGTGGCTGCTCGCCCCCGTCGTCAGGCTGAATGTAACCAGGTACCTGTCATTGCTTCAATTGCTCTATGGCCTTGGCGGTCCAGAGCCCGCCGCCGGGTACGCAGATATCGGCCTCGTTCCAGAGTTCGGCGATCTGCTCTTCGGAGAGGAAATTCTGCTCATACTGCTCCAACTCGCGCTTGAGCATCATGCCGTAGGCCTTGACCCCAGCCACCCGCGCCAGGGCGACGGAATCTATCTCTATGCCGTGGTCTCGGCTCAGGGTCTCCAGCACCTCTTCCACGCTCATCTGGCCCACCATGCCCGCCACCAGCTTCTCCAGGCCGGGGATGTCCCTGAGTTTTTTCTCCGCCAGCGCCTCTTTCTCGATCTGTGCCTGGGCCTGAGCCTGGGTTTGAACCGACTCTTGCGTTTGCGGCTGCGGCCTTGCGCTGGGGGCAGGGCCGCTCTTGCCGAGCATCTTGCGGACAAAATTCGACGCCAGATCGGGGAAGCGCCGGTTCATGCGTTCCAACTGATCCCGCGCCTGATCCAGGCTGTCGCGCTTTTGCCGCAGTTCCTCCTGGCTGATACGGTTGTTGCCGAAACGCGCCAGACCATCCGTCTTGTTTTCTTCACTCATCGCTGTTCGCCTCATCGACACCAATGGCACCTATTTCAGGCCCTCTGTAAACAATGGCATAATTTCTGCTCAATTCAAACCGGTATTGGCCGAAATAGAATAGGATTCTCAGGACAAAAAACCGACCCCATGATGGCATTGCAAAAACTTAGCACAAATCATACCCACCCATGCCCCTAAGCAGACAGACAGGACTATGGACGACGAGTTGGACGAAATAACCCGGAAACTGGCCGATGATGCCGGCGAGTTGGACCTGGACAGCGAGGCCGACCTGGGTTTGGACGACGACGTCATTGACCTGTTGGATGACGCCCCGTCGCTGCCGCCCAGCGGCCGGGGCCTGGACTATGACGAACCGGACCTGGGGGCAACGGCAAGCTTTGCCGAGACCTTGCAGGCGCAACAGCAAACGGCCGCACCGTCGGCCGACCCGATAACAGATACACAACAGCAGGGGCCAGACAGCGCTCTGGATGACGACGACCCCCTGCTGCTTCTCGACGAGGAATTGGTGATGGATAAAGACGCGAACGACGGCGGCATACTGACCATAGCCGCCCTGGTGCTGGCCCTGCTGGGCATCTCCGTGGCCGGCTTTGCCACCTTTCAGAACAGAGAGACCGGGGCCCAGATCGAGGCCCTCGGCAGCCAGCTGGAAAACCCGCCGCCAGACCCCAGGCTGACCGAACTGGAGGCGGTGGTGGTACAGAACGACAAGAAACTGACGCAGATCCAGGCCCAGCAGGACACGGATGCCAGCCACCTCAAGGACCTGGATACGCGCCTGGAGCAGCTCCTGGAGGAGACCCGCAAGGACGATACCGCCGCCCAACTGAAGACCATCGGCCAGGAACTCAAGGGGCTGGGCAGCAAGCTTGGCCGCCTGGAGCAACGCATGGAGAGCAATCAGGGCCGATTCGAGCAGCAACAGGAGGCCCTGCGCAGCGAGTTCAGCGACCGCCTGAACAAGCTCTCCACCGATCCGCCACCAAGCCAGGCGACCGCCTCCACCGACCCCAGCGCGGTGCGGATCCTCGGCCCGCAGACCGGCGCCCCGCCCGGCCCGACGGGCTCAGTACCCTCATCCGCCCCCCCACCAGGCGAGCAGCCCCAGGCCGCGCGGCCGGGCACGGCGGCAGCGGAGCCCGCCCCGCCCAGCGATGTCGGCGGTCAGGGGCTGTGGGTGGCCAATCTCGCCTCGTTCAACTCCGACCGGGATGCCTCGCGCATCCTCAAGCAGTTGCAGGGCCACGGCATCTTCCCGAAGAAACGCCAGGTCCAGGTCAAAGGCAAGACCTGGTACCGCCTCTACGTCGAGGGCTTTGCCAACGCCACGGCGGCAAAGCGCTATGTCAACAAGGTAAAGGACAAGCCCGGCCTGAGCCGCGCCTGGGTGGGCAGGGCACCCTGAAGTCGGGCAGGAGGTAGAGGCTGATCTGTCAGAAGCAAACGATCATGGGGCGAGACGGCCACCCCTTGCCCCGGATGGGATGAGGCATAGGGCGGGCCACGCCCGCCGCCATGCCAACCTCTGTATGCCCTGTGGCTGCGTGGTCAGAAACTCCTGCTGGGTAATCCGCTGACTTTGCTTCCTGGGCGTGCCGATCATTCTGGATTTCAGAATCAGCGAAACCCCGCCCATTCCCAGCAGTCCACCTTGTGGCTGCGGCTTTTGGCGATGCGGGTGAGGCGGGCGTCGATGCGGCCGAAGGGGTAATTGCCGAGCAGGCGCAGGGGCAGGCGGCGGTTGTCGCGACTGATCCAGACGTCCACCGGCGGGTGTATCGGACGGTCCTTATCCGGGTGCAGGTCAAAGGTCTCGAAGGTGATCCGAAAGGCAGGCCAGGTCTTGCCCATGATGCCCGGCAGGTTCTCTTCGGCGATGCTGGCCCAGTATTCCAGCTCCCGCTCGCCATCGCTTACCGGCACGTTGATCACCAGGCCCTGGCTCAGGCGCATCTTGCGCAGATGCTGCAGCATGGAGAGACGATCGAGCATGACCTGGCTCAGCTTCTCGGTACTGCTGCGGCGCTTCCAGCGGATGGGGGCGCGCACCACCCCGCCCATGAGGTCAAAGGGATCGCTGCGGGCATTGTGCATCTCCGCCTGGGCCTGCTCCCGGCGCAGGCTCATGTCCTGCCAATTGAATTTTACCTTGATCGATTCCAGCTCGCGGCCGACGCGCAAGAAGCTGTGAAAGCCCAGGGTGCGGCGTTGCTTGGGGCTGTAGCTGGCCTTGTGACACAGGCGCAGAGGGAACAGGGATTCCAGCTTGGCGTGGTCCTCGCTGCTCAGCCTCAGGCTCAGCTCGCCCTGCTGCTGCGCCACGGCGGGCCTGGCGCTCCATACCGCCCGGGCTATCTGGATCTCCTTGTTGGAGGAGAAGGAGCCCCGGTAGCCGATACCGAACTCCAGGTATTCGTAGTCCTGCCCCCAGGCCTGGCCCAGGCTGAGAGCGCACAGCAGCACGAGCCAGGGGCGGGGCATGACTACTTCCTTTTGACGAAGCGCGCCAGCCGCTTCTTCTTGTGTACCTGGCGCGGGGTCAGGGTGTTCTTGCGCCCGGCAAAGGGGTTCTCTCCGGTCTTCAGTTCCAGCCGGATAGGGGTGCCGCGAATCTGCAGGGCCTGGCGAAAGTAGTTGTTCAGGTAGCGTCTATAGGCGTCCGGCAGGGCCTCGGTCTGGTTGCCGTGGATGACGATCACGGGCGGATTGCGACCGCCCTGATGGGCATAGCGCAGCTTGATGCGGCGGCCGTGCACCAGCGGCGGCTGGTGGTCGAACACCGCCTGCTCCAGCAGCCGGGTCAGCTCCGGGGTGGCCAGGTCGCGTACCGCGTTGCGGTAGGCCTCGTCCACCAGGCCCGGCAGATGCCCCACCCCGCTGCCGTGCAGGGCGGAGATGTAGCGCCAGGCGGCAAAGTCCAGAAAGGGCAGCTTGCGTTGCAGGGCGGCCTTGACCTGATCACGCTCCTGATGACCCATGCCATCCCACTTGTTCACCGCCACCACCAGGGCGCGGCCGCTATCGATGATGTGGCCGGCCAGGGTGGCGTCCTGTTCGGTTACCCCATCCCGCGCATCCAGCACCAGGATCACCACATTGGCCGTTTCTATCGCCTGCAGGGTCTTGATGATGCTGAACTTCTCTACCGCCTCGCTGACCCTGGCACGGCGCCGCACGCCGGCGGTGTCGATCAGGGTGTAGGCCTTGCCTTCGCGCTGGAAGGGGATGAATATGCTGTCTCTGGTGGTGCCGGGCTGGTCGAAGGCGACCACCCGCTCCTCGCCCAGCAGGCGATTGACCAGGGTCGATTTGCCCACGTTGGGCCGCCCCACCACGGCGATCTTGATGCCTTCCTCGCTGGCCGACGGCTCATCCCCTTGCGGTTCGGTCAGGCCCTCCAGCACCCGGTCGATCAGCGAGCGCACCCCGCGCCCCTGGCTGGCGGCTATGGCCACCGGCTCGCCCAGGCCCAGGCCGTGGAACTCCAGCCCGGCGACATCCGTATCCATGCCATCGGACTTGTTCACCACCAGGGTGACCGCCTTGCCCAACCGGCGCAGGCTATCGACTATGCCCAGGTCACCTGGGGTGCAGCCGGCCCGGGCATCGGCCAGCAGGAGGACGTGGTCCGCCTGCTCGATGGCCAGGCGGACCTGGCGCTCCATCAGAGGGTCTATCCCCTCCGCCTCGCCGCTGATACCGCCGGTATCCACCAGCACATAGGGGAAGGCCCCCATCTTGCCGATGCCGTACTGGCGATCCCGGGTCAGACCCGGCAGGTCCGCCACCAGGGCATCGCGGCTGCGGGTAAGGCGGTTGAACAGGGTCGATTTACCCACATTGGGGCGGCCCACCAGGGCGATGACCGGCAGCATGGGCCTCAGTTCCCCAGGCCGATGACGGCAAAATCGCCGCCATCGCCATAGACATAGAGCCGGTTATCCCGCACCTTGGGGCGGGCGGTGATGGCCGAGCTGCCCAGCCGGGTACGGGCCACCAGGCTGCCATCCTCGGGCCTGAGCCAGTGCAGATAGCCCTGATAATCCCCGGCCACCACATAGCCGCCGAAGGGGGTCGGGGCGCTGAGGCGGCGGTATTGCATCTTGCTCTGCTTCCACAGGTGATTGGAGCTTTGCGGATCGAAGGCGCGTACCTGATCCTGGGCATCGGTGACGTAGAGTTGGTGGCCATCGCCACCCAGGCCGGAATAGGAAGACAGTTTCTGCCGCCAGAGCACGGCACCATCGCTGACCGAGAGCGCCGCCAGATCGCCCTGGAAGGTGACCACGTAGATGCGGTCCCCCAGCACCAGGGGGTCGGCGTCTATATCGGTCATCCGGTCCAGCTCGGTGCGGCCGCTTGCTATGCCCACGCTGACCTCCCAGTTGAGATTGCCCGAGGCCAGATCCAGCGAGGCCAGCTTGCCGTTGGCGAAGCCACAGATGACGCTGCCGTCGTGGATCACCGGTGAGCTGTTGCCGCGCAGGCTGAGCACGGGAACCTCGTGACCGTACTGCCAGCGCTGTTCGCCGCTGGCGGCATCCAGGGCAACCAGCTTGCCGTCCAGGGTGTGTACCACCACCAGACCCCGGCCGATGCGCGGCACCGAGAGCACCTCGCTACTGACCCTGGCCTGCCAGCGCTTGGTGCCCTTGGCCGCATCCAGGGCGATGACCTCGGCCTTGTGCGTGCCGATCACCACCAGGCCCTCGCCCGCGCCGGGGCCGCCGGAGGCGGGGCTGTTGGTGTCCAGCCGCCAGTGCAGGGCACCGTTGGCGGCATTGCGCGCCTCTACCTGGCCCTGGGCGTTGGCCAGATAGACGCGGCCATCGTGGATCGCCGGTTCCAGCTTGAGCAGCTTGTCATCGGCACCGCCGCCGATGTTGGCCTGCCACAGCACCCGAGGCTGGATCTGATTGGCCACCTCGGTCAGGGCCGCCGGTGGCGTGGCCGGTTTCTCGCTATCAAACCAGCGCATGGGGTTGACCGAGACGCAGCCTGCCAGCAGTGCCGATAGCGCCAGCAGGGCCAGGGATCTGAACACAGGCAAGGCCCGACTCATGTTCATTGACTGGCCTGGGTCCCGGCCAGGTCATCCAGCTTGAGACGGATCATATCGGTATCGGCCAGGCCCTCCGCCAGGGCGCGTTCATAGGCCTGTCGGGCGGCCTCTAGGTCGCCAGCGGCCAGGGCGATATCGCCCCGAATGGACTCCACCTCGGCGGCATAGGCCTTGCCGATGCTATCCAGCAGGGCACGGGCCTCCTCCGCCCGCTCCAGGCTCAACAGCAATCGGGCCAGGCGCAGCCGGGCCAGGTCGGTCAGGGCCGGGTCGCGCCGCTGCTCGATCACCCGCTGCAGATGGGCCAGGGCGGCGGCCTCCTCGCCCCGGCCGACCAGGGCCGCGGCCAGGTTGAGGCTGGCCAGATCGGCATAGAGGGTATTGGCGTATTCATCGATGATCTTCTGCCCCTGCACCAGGGCCTGATCCGTTTCGCCCTGGCCGCTGATCTCTAGCATCTGCCCCAGCGCCTGGGCCGCGCTGGCGTTGACATCGGCCCGGTGCTCCTGCCAGCCGCGCCAGCCGAATACCCCCACCAGGCCGATGACGATGCCAAAGATCACCTGCTTGCCATTCTCCGCCCACCATTGCTTGAGGGCTTCGGCCTGTTGTTCGTCTGTCTCGTATGCCACGGAATCTCCTCGTAGTTTAAATTAGCGGTCAGCGGCCAGCCGTCAGCGGAGTGTAGCCCGGATGGAGCAAAGCGGAATCCGGGGAGGCCCAGCCTCACGCTGGGGCATCCCGGCCATTACAGCCCTCCCGCCCCATCCATTCTTCTCTGCGTCCTTTGCGCTCCTTAGCGTTCTATGCGTCCCATCAGTCAGGGGCCAAAAGCCCGGTCAGAAACTCCACCAGCTCGACCTGGTTCAGGCTGCGCTGTTCGCCCGCTTCGCGCAGGGGCTTGAGCGCCAGCCTGCCTGCCGCCCATTCGTCATCACCCAGGATCAGGGCGTAGCGGGCACCGCTCTTGTCGGCCCGCTTGAACTGACTCTTGAAGCTGCCGCCCGCGCAGTTGACCTGCAACCTGAGCCAGGGCAGCCTATCGCGCAGCCGCTCGGCCAGGGCCATGCCGGTGCCGTCGGCGGCCTCGCCCACCAGCACCATGTACAGGTGCGGACTCAGCTCGGTACCCCCGCTGCCCTGCTCCTGCAACAGGGTAATCAGACGCTCGCTGCCCATGGCAAAGCCCACCGCTGGAGTGGCGCGGCCACCGAGCTGTTGCACCAGGCCATCGTAACGGCCGCCGGCGCAGACCGTGCCCTGGGCACCGAGCCGATCCGTGACCCATTCGTAAACCGTGCGGTTGTAGTAGTCCAGACCACGCACCAGGCGGGGGTTGATCTGGTAGGCGATGCCATTGGCCTCAAGCCCTTGGCAAAGCTGATCAAAATGGGCCCGGCTGGCCGCCCCCAGATGGTCCATCAGAACCGGCGCTGCGGCGATCAGTTCCGTCATCTCCGGGTTCTTGCTGTCCAGCACGCGCAGGGGATTGGTCTCCAGCCGCCGTTGGCTGTCTTCGTCCAGCCGCCCCTGGTGCTGGCGCAGATAGGCCTGGAGTAGCTGCCGGTAGGCAGCGCGCTCCTCGGCATCGCCCAGGCTGTTGATCTGCAACTGGAGATGGTCCAGCCCCAGCGTCCGCCAGATGCGCTGGCAGATAAGCAGGGTCTCCAGGTCGATGTCCGGGCCTTCCAGGCCAAAGGTCTCCACGCCAATCTGATAGAACTGGCGGTAGCGTCCCTTCTGCGGCCGTTCGTGACGGAACATGGGGCCCTTGTACCAGACCCGCTGGGTCTGGTTGTGCAGCAGGCCGTTTTCCAGACAGGCGCGCACGCAACCGGCGGTGCCCTCGGGGCGCAGGGTCAGGCTGTCGCCGTTGCGGTCGGCGAAGCTGTACATCTCCTTCTCGACGATGTCGGTAACGTCACCGATGGCGCGCTTGAACAGGGCGGTCATCTCCACCACCGGCAGGCGCATCTCCTGATAGGCGTAGCTATCCAGCACGGCACGCACGCCGTCTTCGAGAAAACGCCACAGTGGGGCGTCTTCCGGCAACAGGTCGTGCATGCCTCGGATGGCCTTGATCTGTTTCGACATGGCTGTAGGGATCAGGGATTGAGGCTGAAGCGGGCCACCGCGCCCTGCTGCAGCCGAGAGAAATCATAGGGCTGGCCATCGACGTACAGCTGCACCATATTGCTGCGGCCAAACAGCACCCGGTAGGGCGGCACGCCGCCAAAGTCATGCACCTCGCCCTTTTTCAGCTCACCCACCAGGCGGTATTCGCCGCTGGCGTCCTCCACCTCGACCCAGCTGCTGCCCTGCATCTCCAGTCGCACCTGGGGTGGCCCAGCCTCATCCACCACCGCTTCCGCAGCGGTCATCTCCTCCACCGGCTCGGGCTCGTACAGGGATGCGGTCAGGCCGGAGGGCTCAAGCAACTGGGCATCCTCAGACAGGGGCCGCGCCGGCGGTAGCGACAGCGGGGCCGGGGCCGAGGGGGCCTGATAGCCCTGGGGGGCGGGGATGGCCGGGGTGGTTGGCTCGCCAAACAGGCGCGACCACTGGCTCTTCAGATTCTGCATTACCGCCTCGGGCGAGCGGATGCGGATCTTACCCAGCTGACCTATGCCCCAGTAGAGCAGCAGGCCGATCAGCAACACCGCCAGCAGGGACAGGCCCCAGCGCAGCAACCGGGCACGCGACGGCAGTCTTGGCCACGCCAGCCTGGACCTGCCCCTGCCCTGTCCTGTCTGAGCCTCCATTCGGGTCTGCGCCCGACCCTCCTTGCCTCCAGATCTCAGGCCAAAAGGCTTCAGGCTGATGGGGCCTTCAGACTGGGCCAGAGGTGGCTTCTCTATGGTATCCAGTACACTATCCGGGCGCTTACCCATGCCCGAAGTGGACGGGCTGCTGGTACTGGCCACATCCTTTTTGCTGGCCGGGCTCTTTTGGGGCGGGCCATCCGCCGATGCGGGGCCTGATCCGGCCCGCTCCGCCTTGGCCCCTGCGGGTGTCTGGGCCGGGACAGCAGGCGACTCGACCTTGGGCTTGGGCGCAACCTGTGCCGGGGCCAGGTCGGAACCTGCCGCAGGTGCTGGGGCAGAAGTGGTGCCAGGGCTGGATTTGCTCTTGGTCTTGGGTTCGATCTCGATCGGGGCCTGATCCTGCTCCCTGCCCTTGCCTGCATCCGCCACCCCGTCCGCCTTGGCAGAAGCCAACTCCGGCCCCCGTGGTGCCACGGAGTCGTGGTATTCCTTGAGGATCTCCTGCTGTGGCAGGCCGAGGATATCCGAGTAGGTGCGCAGATAGCCCTTGATGAATACCGGCGGCGGCAGGTTGTCGTAATCGTTGCGCTCCAGCGCCTCGATCACGGACTTGCGCAGGCGCAGCTGGGCGGCGACCCATTCGATATCCTGCCCGGCCTTGATGCGGGCGGCCTTGATGCGCTCGCCCGGGCCGCGCCGCGCCGAGGTCAGGGATTCTTTGGGGGGGCGGGGTTCAATCATGAGCCTTTTTCCAGGTCACGCAACATCCTTACCTGGATGGCATCGGGGAACGCCTTGCGCAGCTTGTCGGCATAGGCCTTTTGCGCCTTGGCCTGACCCAGGCGCTGGTGGATGCGCACCCCGGCCCAGAGGGTCTTGGGGTTGTGCTGCGCCACCTGTTCATAGCGCAACAGGTAATCCCGCGCGGCCTGGTAGTCACCACGGTCGTAGTTGAGTTCCGCCATCTGCGCCAAGGCCGGGGCATGGCGGCTGTTGTTGCTCAGGGCGCTGCGCAGATAGATGTCGGCCTTGTCCTTGTCGCCGGCCCCGTAGGCGCAGATGCCGGCATTGGCCAGGGCCACCTCGCGGCTGCGGTTGAGCGGGTTTTTTACGGCCTGATCGAACTGCGCCAGGGCCTGATCGAAGCGGCGCAACTGGCACAGGAAGCTGCCGTAGGCGTTCAATGCGTAGAAGTTATGCCCGTCAATGGCGATGGCGCGCTTGAAATGCTTCTCCGCCAGTGCGTTCTGACCCAGGCGCTGATAGATCAGGCCCATCACATTCTGCGCATTGGCGTTGTCGGGGTCGGCGGCTATGGCCTTTTTGCCCTCCTGCAGGGCGATATCCAAACGGTTTTCACGCAGGTAGGACACCGCTAGATTGGTGTAGATTTCGGCCCGTCCATCGCTCGGCTTGCTTGCCCTTCCGGCCTGACCGGTCTGGTCGTCCACCGCCTTTGGCTGATTGGCGACGCAGGCACTGAGCAGGGGCAGCAGCAGGAGCAGGGACCATACAGGGCGGATCATACCCGACCCTCCAGCCAGGGATTGGGCGCGGTCACCGGCAGGGCGCGACGGCTCTTGTCCCGGACCTTGCCCACCAGCTGGCCGCAGGCGGCGTCTATGTCCTCGCCCCGCGTCTTGCGAGTCATGGCGAAGATGCCGGCCTTCATCAGGATCTGGCGGAAGCGCTCGATGCGCTCCGGCGATGAGCAGTGATAGCTGGAACCGGGAAAGGGGTTGAAGGGGATCAGGTTGAGCTTGGACGGCACCCCGGCGAGCAGGCGAATCAGCTGGCGGGCCTGTTGATCGCTGTCGTTGACGCCATCGAGCATGACGTATTCCCAGGTCACCTTGCGCCGTTTGTCGCCCTCGATGAAGTCCTTGCAGGCGGGGATCAGCTGCTCCAGGGGGTATTTTTGGTTGATCGGCACCAGCTGGTCGCGCAGTGCGTTGGTCGGCGCATGCAGGGAGACCGCCAAACAGATATCGCTCAGCCCATCCAGGCGTTTCAGGGCCGGGACTATGCCCGCAGTGCTGATGGTGATCTTGTGCTTGGACAGACTGTAGCAGAGGGTATCCTGCATGATATCCATGGCGCTGACGACCTTGTCCAGATTGGCCAGGGGCTCGCCCATGCCCATCATCACCACATTGCTCACCGGCTTGCCGAGGCCGTGGATCAGGGTCCAGAGCTGGCCGATGATCTCGCCACTGGTGAGATTACGATTGAAGCCCTGGCGGGCGGTGGAGCAGAAGCTGCACTCCAGGGCACAGCCCACCTGGGAGCTGATGCACAGGGTATTGCGGTTCTCTTCAGGGATATGCACGCACTCGATGCGGTTGTGGCTATCCACCTCCAGCACGTATTTGTGGGTGCCGTCGCTGGCGGCCTGGTCGGTGACCACTTGGGGAACGCGAATCTCCGCCTGCTGCTTGAGGGTCTCGCGCAGTCGCAGGCTGAGGTCGGTCATGGCGTCAAACTCGGTGACGCCGTGCTTGTGAATCCATTTAATCAGATTGCGCCCATGAAAGGGCTTGTGCCCCAGCGACTGGACAAACTGCTCCATGCCCTTGCGGTCAAGGTCCATCAGATTGGTTTTTTCTGTAATTGCCATGGGTTGGGGAATCAGACGGCTCGCCGGGGATCAGGTCATAGGACGGGCAAGTTTACCCCAGGAGAGGGGGATTGAGAAATGCCGCTGTTTTGTAGCCATTGCGGTCTGGCCGGGGTGGCGCTGAGCGCCCCATGGGCATTACTGTGAAACATCCGTGGCAACTCGCGAGTCCCGAGTCCCGGAGCCGCCAAGAGATGTTTCATGTTCCGGGGTGGCGCTGTCCGCTCCATGTCCGTTGGGGATGGATTAGTGTAAAACGGCCTTGGCCATTGCCGATCATCCAGGGGACCCCAAACCCGCATCGATCAAACCCTTCGCCGTACCGCCATCACGTCCGGCAGCTGGGCGATCTTGTCCAGCACCCGGCTGAGCTGGCCCATGCCGCCGACCTCGACGGTGAAGCGGAATTCCGCCAGATCCCTTTTACGATTGCTTTGACTGGCCACGCCGAGCACATCCACGTCCTCGTTGGAGAGGATGCTGGAGATATCCCGCAGCAGGCCTCGGCGGTCGCCGGCGCTGACCAGTATGTCCACCGGGTAGAGTTCACTGGCCTCCTGCTCGCTCCAGTCGGCGCGGATCAGACGGCTGGCGTCGTCCTCGGCAAGCTTGCGCAGCACCGTGCAATCATCGCGGTGCACGGTGACGCCACGGCCACGGGTGATGAAGCCGGTGATAGGGTCATAGGGCACCGGCTTGCAGCAGCGGGCCATGCTGTACATCAGATCTCCCACCCCTTCCAGCACCACGGCGCTGCTAAGCTTGGCCGCCTTGCCTCGGCGTCCGGGCCTGCGTGCCCCCATCCGGGGCGGGATCTCGGTCGGCTCCTGGCTCGGCGTCCGCTGCCCTGGCTTGACCCGCTTGCCCAGGCTGTTGGCCACCTGTACCGGCGAGACCTCGCCGCTGCCGATGGCGGCGAGCAGGTCATCGCCCTTCTTGAAGTTGAATCTCTGGGCTATTTGATGCAGATCCAGGCGTTCCAGGCCGAGGCGTTCGATCTCCCGCTCCAGGCTGGCCTTGCCGATGGCCAGGTGCTGGTCGTAGTCCTGCTGGCGGAACCATTGGCGCACCCGGTTGCGCGCCCGCGAGGTCTTCAGATAGCCGAGATGAGGCGAGAGCCAGTCACGGCTGGGACCGCCTTCCTTGACCGTGAGCACCTCGACGGTGACGCCGCTTTGCAGCGCCTGGGTCAGGGTAACGATGCGCCCATCCACCTTGGCACCGCGACAGCGATGACCCACGTCGGAGTGGATGGCGTAGGCGAAGTCCAGCGGCGTGGCCCCGCTGGGCAGCTCGATCACCTTGCCCTGGGGGGTGAGCACATAGACCTGTTCGGGCTCGAATTCGCTCTTGAAGCGCTCGATGAAGTCGCTCTCGGCGGCCTCTTCCTTCAGCTCCAGCCAGTGGCGCATCCACAGCAGGCGGCGCTGGAACTCGGCGTCCGGGCCACGGTTTTCCTTGTAGGCCCAGTGGGCGGCAACACCGCGCTCGGCATGTTCGTGCATCTCATGGGTACGGATCTGCACCTCCAGCGGCTTGTCTTCCGGGCCGATCACCGCCGTGTGCAGGGAGCGGTACATGTTGCCCTTGGGGGTGGCGATGTAGTCGTCGAACTCGCCCGGGATGTAGCGCCAGAAGCCGTGTACGAAGCCGAGCACCATGTAGCACTCGGCCACCGTATCCACCACCACCCGCACCGCCAGCAGGTCGAAGATGCCGTCGATGTCGCACTGCTTGCGCTTCATCTTCTTCCAGATGCTGTAGATGTGCTTGGGCCGACCGGCGATCTCGGCGGCTATGCCCGCCTCGGCGCACTTGGCGGCGAGCAGGTCGATCACGTCCTGGATGTAGCCCTCGCGCTCGGCGCGGCGGCCGTCCAGGCTCTTGGCGATGCGCTGGTACTCGGCCGGTTCCAGATAGCGCAGGATGAAGTCCTCCAGCTCCCACTTGACCCGCCAGATGCCCAGACGATTGGCCAGGGGGGCGTGCAGGTCGCGGGTTTCCAGCGCTGCCAGACGCTGGGTTTCGCTATCCGCCTGTTTGAGCAGACGCAGCCAGTGCAGGCGCTCGGCGAGGATGATGACCACCACGCGCACGTCCTCGGCGATGGTGAGCAACATGCGGCGCAGGTTTTCCGTGTGCTCCTCCACCCCCTCCAGGCTCATGCCGACGTGCAACTCGGCCAGGGCCCCGATCTTCTCCAGGTCGGCCAGCATGTCTGCCACCGCCTTGCTGTACTCGGCCTCCAGGGCCTCCGCCGGCGGGGCCTGGTGGGTCAGATGCAGCACCGCCGCGGCCAGGGTTTCGTCGTCCATTTCCAGATCGTGCAGCACATCCGCCACCGCCAGGGCGTTGTGCAGGACCTGATGCTCCACCTCGGCAGCCAGGGCGCAGGCCTTACGCAACAGCGCCAGGGGCATACCACCACGCTCCCGCTGCAGCAGCAGAATCCAGTCGTTTATCGCCTCCCCATCCAGCTGGGCTTGCTCCGGCAGACGAGCAGTGGCGCTGACCACTCAGTTAGCCATCCAATACATGACTGACCAGGCCGTCCGCCAGCTTGGGCTCGAACCAGGTCGATTTGGGCGGCATCACCTCGCCGGCGTCGGCCACCGCCATCAGGTCTTCCATGCCGGTGGGGAACAGGGAGAAGGCCAGCTGCATCTCGCCGCTATCCACCCGCGCCTGCAGACCAGCAAGGCCACGGATACCGCCGACAAAGTCGATGCGCTCATCCCGGCGCGGGTCGGAGATACCGAGCAGGGGCTGGATCAGATTGGCCGCGAGCAGACTGACGTCCAGCCGCGCCACCGGGTCATCCACGGGGATCAGCTCGGGCTTGAGGTTGAGTCTATACCAGGACCTGCCCAGGTACATGCCGAACTCGGCCGGTCGGCTGGGTTTGACCGGGCTATCGCTGGGGCTGAGGCTGAAGGCGGCCTGGATCTTTTCCAACAGCTCGGCCTCGCTGTGGCCGTTGAGATCCCGCACCACCCGGTTGTAGTCGAGAATCTGCATCTGGTTGTGGGGGAAGATGACGCTGAGGAAGTAGCTGTAGGGCTCGGCACCGCTGTGCACCGGATTGGCCGCAGCACGGCTGGCGGCAATGCGTGAGGCGGCGGCAGAGCGGTGGTGGCCGTCGGCCACATAGAGGGCATCCATGTTATCGAAGGCGGTGGTGAGACGATCGAGCAGGGCCTCGTCATCCAATACCCAGAGCTCATGGCGCACGCCATCGGCAGCGGTGATATCGACCTCGGCCGGGGTCTGGGTGGTGGCGAGGAGAATGCCATCCACCTCCGCCTGACTCGGATAGACCAGAAACACCGGCCCGGTCTGGGCGTTGAGGGCGTCGATCTGGCGCACCCGGTCATCCTCTTTGGCCGGACGGGTGAATTCGTGCTTCTTGATCCGATTCGCGTCATAGGCCGCCACCGAGGCCGCCGCCACCAGGCCGGTCTGCTGGTGTTCGCCCATGGTCAGGCGATAGACGTAATAGGCCGACCGGGCATCACGCACCAGCATGCCCTGATCGATCTGATGCTGCAGGTTCTGCGCCGCCTTGGCATAGACCTCGGGGGCGTAGGGGTCTATGCCCTCGGCCAGGTCCACCTCGGGGCGGGAGATGTGCAGAAAGCTCCAGGGCCTGCCCTCGACCATGGCGCGGGCCTCGGCGGCGTTCATCACATCATAGGGAGGGGCGGCGACCTCGGCGGCGCGACCAGGGGCCGGACGCAGGCCACGAAAGGGGATGATCAGGGGCATGGGGTCTCCGAATTAAGGCAAGAAGATAGTTTTTAGAATTTTAGTAGTTAGCAGTTTAGTGTCCTAGTGGTTAAGCGCCTACTCAAACAATTATCCTAAAAAGAGCATTTGGCCACAGAGCCACAGAGCGCACAGAGAAAAATCAATGTGTTGGAAAGCGAACATTCAACACCTTCTAGGTGAGCCCAGTCTGATAGGTAACTCTTTGAAACAACTCTGTGATCTCTGTGTCTCTGTGGCTTAACTGAGGAATATAGGATTATCTAAACCACTAAGACACTAAGATTCTAGGACACTTAACTTCTATCTCCTTCATTCCTCGTCTTTCTCTTCAATCCAGGCCATTTGTATCGCCTCCAGGATCTTCTCGCCGGAGCGGTCGGGGTCGTCGTCGAATTCGTCCAGCTCCAGCACCCATTCGCGTAGATCGACGAAGTTGATCCGGCGCGGGTCCACCTCGGGGCGTGCCTCGTCCAGGGCCAGGGCGATTTCCAGACTATGGGTCCATTTCATTGCGCTTACCTCTTAAATTACGGGACTCGGGACTCGGGACTCGAAGCGCCGGAATATACGCCGCTCTGCATTCGGACCACATCGAGAGACCGAGTCCCGAGTCCCGATCAAATTCAATCAATGGCTTTCCGACACCATGTTGATGGTGTATTTGGGAATCTCGATCACTAGGTCTTGCTTGCCCACCTTGGCCTGACAGCTGAGGCGGGATTCCGGTTCCAGGCCCCAGGCCTTGTCCAGCAGGTCGTCTTCGGTCTCGTCGGATTCGGCCAGGGAGTCGAAGCCCTCGCGCACTATGACGTGGCAGGTGGTACAGGCGCAGGACATCTCGCAGGCGTGTTCGATGTGGACATCGTTACGCAGGGCAGCGTCGATGATGGTTTCGCCGCTTTCGGCATCGAGCACGGCCCCGTCCGGGCAGAGTTCTTCGTGGGGCAGGATGATGATCTGGGGCATGGGTACCTCCCGGTTAACCTAAAAAGCGCATTTAGCCACAGAGCACACAGAGAGAAATCAATGCACTACTTACCAATCCCGGATTAGGCTGGGCTGTGTCCGTGCTACGCATATGCAAACTTTGTAACCCGTTGCGTTCTTTGCGATCCGGTTTTTCAGCTCTCTGGCGTCAACCTAGCTATGGCTAGTGTTCAAAATCTTCCAGCCGCTGGCCGGCCATGGCCTGGCGCACGCTGCTGTTCATGCGCCGCTCGACGTAGAACTCACAGTCACGCTCCAGGGCCTCGCGGGCCTGCTTGATGCCTTGGTAGTCCTGACTGCTCAGCTGCCGCACCAGGCCCTGCAGGGCGGCCTGCACCTGCTCGCGCTCGGCGGCGTTGAGCAGGCTCTCGCCATCCTGGCGCAGGGCGGCGTTCAGCGCCTCGACCACCCGCTCGGCCTCTACCTGCTCTTCGCGCAGGCGGCGGGCGGCCATGTCCTGCTCGGCGTGGCTGATGGAGTCCTTGAGCATGCCCTCGATCTCGCTGTCGGTCAGGCCGTAGGAGGGCTTGACCTCGACACTGGCGGCGACGCCGCTGGTCTCTTCCCGGGCGGTGACCTGGAGCAGGCCGTCGGCGTCCACCTCGAAGGTGACGCGGATACGCGCAGCACCCGCCACCATGGGCGGGATGCCGCGCAGCTCGAAGCGGGCCAGGGAGCGGCAGTCGCTGACCAGATCCCGCTCGCCCTGGACCACATGCACCGCCAGGGCGGTCTGGCCGTCCTTGAAGGTGGTGAATTCCTGGGCACGGGCCACGGGGATAGTGGTATTGCGGGCGATGATGCGCTCCACCAGGCCGCCCATGGTCTCTATGCCCAGCGACAGGGGCAGCACATCCAACAGCAGCATCTCGCCATCGGGCTTGTTACCGGCCAGCACATCGGCCTGGATCGCCGCGCCTATGGCCACCACCCGGTCCGGGTCTATATCCACCAGGGGCTCGGTCTGAAACAGCTCGCCGACGCGCTCACGCACCCTGGGTACCCGGGTCGATCCGCCGACCATGACCACTTCTTCCACTTGGTTTACCCCTACCCCGGCATCACGCAGGGCCCGGCGACAGGCGGCCAGGGTCTTGCTGATCAGAGGGTCAATGATTTGATTGAATTGCTCCCGGCTGAGCTGGCCCTGCCAGGGCTCGCCGGAGGGCAGCTGAAACTGGATATCCACGCTATCTTGCCCACTGAGCTGTTCCTTGGCCTGATTGGCCAGGCGGATGAGCTGGCGCTGCATGGCCGCGTCCAGCTCGCGCCCCAGGCCGGCCTGGGCCATGATCCACTGCGCCAGGGCGTGGTCGAAGTCGTCCCCGCCCAGGGCCGAGTCACCGCCGGTGGCCATGACCTCGAACACGCCGCGATTGAGGCGCAGGATGGAGATGTCAAAGGTGCCGCCGCCCAGGTCATAGACCGCGTGTACCCCCTCCGAGCCACGATCCAGGCCATAGGCAATGGCCGCCGCAGTGGGCTCGTTGAGCAGGCGAAAGACATTGAGACCGGCCAGCCGTGCGGCATCCTTGGTGGCCTGACGCTGGGCATCGTCAAAATAGGCCGGCACCGTCACCACCACGCCGGTGAGCGGCCCGCCGAGGGTTTCTTCCGCGCGCTGGGCGAGTACCCGCAGGATCTCCGCCGACACCTCCACCGCCGTGACCGCGCCGCGCGGGGTACGGATGCGCGGCACCCTGCCGCTGAGGTCAAAATCGTGCGGCAGGGCATCGCCGAGGGTCTTGAGGTCAGTCACCGCCCGCCCCATCAGGCGCTTGATCGAGGCAATGGTGTTGAGCGGGTCGGCCAGGGCCAGGGCCTTGGCCTCCTCACCCAGCCGCAGGCCATCGGCGGCATAGTGCACCACCGAGGGCAGCAGGTGTCGGCCCTGGGCATCGGCCAGGGTCGCCGCCTCGCCGCTGCGCACCGAGGCGACCAGTGAGTTGGTGGTGCCCAGGTCGATACCCGCAGCCAGTTTATGCTGATGCGGTGCCATGGACTGGCCAGGCTCCGCAATCTGTAACAATGCCATCAGGTCTTATCTCATTCGGTCAGTTGGGACGCCCAGCTAGGACGCACTCAGTCAGGACGCAGAGAACGCAAAGAAGCGCGGAGAGCGCAGAGTTGAAAACAGTAACTCCCAGCAACCCTTCCGCCTTCCTTGGTGATTAGTGCAGCAGGCACATCGAGCCTCTCACCCTAACTCACTAAAAAACTCTGCGTACTCTGCGCTTCTCAGCATTCTCTGCGTCCCCTGCATTTCAAAAATCACAATTCATCCAGTTCCCTTTCGACCCGGTCCACTTCCTGGGCGAGTTTTTGCAGGAACTGCATCTTGCGCACGATCTCCCGTGCCTGCTCCAGTTGCTCGGTACTGGCCGTTTCAAAGTACATGGCCATGCGCGCAATCAGGCTATTGGTCTGCTGTTCGATCCGACTGGCAAGATCGGCGGTGACCGCGTAGGGGTCGGCAGCGGCCTTGGCGGCTTCCAGTTCCTCGCGCATCTCCATCTGCTCCATCAAAAAGGCACCGTCCTGGGTGCTTTCGCCCTGCTCGGCCATCTCCACCCCGAGCAGGGCGAGCAGGTAGCGGGCGCGCAGCATGGGGTCTTTCAGGGTCTCGTAGGCGGCGTTGACCTGGGCTGCGGCCTGCACCGCCAGGCGTCTTTGCCGATCATCGGCAGCGGCGTGGCGGTCCGGGTGGGTGACGCGCTGCAGTTCCCGATAGCGCTCGGCCAGGGCCTGCTGATCCAGCCTATAGACCTGGGGCAGGCCAAACAGCTCAAAATAATTCTTGCCGAAATCCAGCATCTTGTTCACAGACAAAAGAAAGCGGGCCAGGGCCCGCTTTCCCGGCCCAGCGGCCTTGGTTCAGACATGAAAGCTCTCGCCACAGCCACACTGGTTCTGCACATTGGGGTTGTTGAATTTGAAGCCTTCGTTGAGGCCCTCGCGGACAAAGTCCACCTCGGTGCCGTCCAGATAGACCAGGCTCTTGGGGTCTATGACCACCTTGAGGCCCTTGTCTTCGAACACCAGGTCCTCATCCTCGGTCTGATCGGCAAACTCAAGCACATAGGCCAGGCCGGAGCAGCCGGAGGTCTTCACCCCCAGGCGCAGGCCTATGCCCTTGCCGCGTTTTTCCAGGTAGTTACTGACGTGCCGGGCGGCCGCTTCGGTGAGGGTAATCGCCATTTCAGGACCCTTCCTGACCTTGTTTCTGCTTGTAGTCGCTGACTGCGGCGCGGATGGCGTCTTCCGCCAGCACCGAGCAGTGTACCTTGACCGGCGGCAGGGCCAGTTCTTCGGCGATCTGCGAGTTTTTGATCTCCATCGCCTGATCCAGGGTCTTGCCCTTGACCCACTCGGTGAGCAGGGAACTGGAGGCGATGGCCGAGCCGCAGCCGTAGGTCTTGAACTTGGCGTCTTCGATCAGACCGTTCTCGCCTACCTGTATCTGCAGGCGCATGACGTCGCCGCAGGCAGGGGCACCGACCATGCCGGTGCCGACATTGAGGGCATCCTTGTCCATGTTGCCCACGTTACGCGGATTTTCGTAGTGATCCAGTACCTTTTCACTGTATGCCATGACGTTTACCTCTTGCAGTGCAATGGGTCTATGAACCTAAAAGGGCTTTTAGCCACAGAGCCACAGAGTACACGGAGAAAAACCAATAGGCTGAAGAGGAAACATCAAAAACTTCTCGCCGAACCTGATTGATACCTAACTCTCTAAAACGCTGTGATCTCGACTTGGGCCTCCTGCTTCGTTCTACCTCCCCACTTCCTGTGGATCGTCTGTGTCTCTGTGGCCTAACTGCCGAATTCAGGATGATCGGGCAAGACCCTCAGTGGGCCTGCCAGTTTACCTGACTCAGGTCGATGCCTTCCTTGAACATCTCCCACAGGGGCGAGAGCTCGCGCAGACGGCCTACCTGGGATTTGATTTGCGCAACGGCGTGATCCACCTCCTCCTCGGTAGTGAAGCGGCCGAGGGTGAAACGAATGGAACTGTGCGCCAGTTCGTCCTCCCGCCCCAGGGCGCGCAATACATAGCTGGGCTCCAGGCTGGCGGAGGTGCAGGCACTGCCGGAGGAAACCGCCAGGTCCTTGATCGCCATGATCAGGCTCTCGCCCTCGATAAAGGCGAAGCTGACGTTCAGATTGCCGGTGATGCGCCGCTCCATGTCGCCATTGAGATAGACCTCATCGATATCCTTGAGGCCGTCCCACAGGCGGTTGCGCAGGGCGAGGATGCGCCGGTTGTCGGCCTCCATCTCGTCCCGTGCCAGGCGGAAGGCCTCGCCCATGCCGACGATCTGGTGGGTCGGCAGGGTGCCCGAGCGCATACCCCGCTCGTGGCCGCCGCCATGCATCTGCGCCTCCAGCCGCACCCTGGGCTTGCGCCGCACATAGAGCGCGCCTATGCCCTTGGGGCCGTAGCATTTGTGCGCCGAGAAGGACATCAGATCGACCTTCAGCCGGTCCACATCGACCGCTACCTTGCCCGCCGACTGGGCCCCGTCAACGTGGAAGATGATCTTGCGCTCACGGGTGATCTCGCCCATGGCCTCGATATCCTGAATCACGCCGATCTCGTTGTTGACCTGCATGATGCTGACCAGGATGGTGTCATCGCGCAGGGCGGCGCGGAATTTGTCCAGGTCGATCAAGCCATTGGGTTCAGGGTCGAGATAGCTGACCTCAAAACCCTCGCGTTCCAGCTGGCGACAGGTGTCCAGCACCGCCTTGTGCTCGGTCTTGCAGGTGACTATATGCTTGCCCTTTTTGCCGTAGAAGTGGGCCGCGCCCTTGATCGCCAGGTTGTTGGATTCGGTGGCACCGCTGGTCCAGACGATCTCCCGCGGGTCGGCGTTGATCAGGGCGGCGACATCGGCCCGGGCCTGCTTGACCGCGTCATCCGCCTCCCAGCCAAAGGCGTGGGAGCGCGAGGCGGGGTTGCCAAATCGGCCATCCGGGGTGAGGTAGCTGCACATCTTTTCCGCCACCCTGGGGTCCACCGGGGTGGTGGCTGAGTAATCAAGATATATGGGTAGTTTCATCGGTTTTTGCTCACGCAAGGTCTGTGCTCAGGCGATCAGGTACGATCAGGAGGCGGCAATGACGTTACGCAATTGCAGTTCAACCCGTTTTTCATTGGCCGAGCGGCAGCGCTGCCTATCGGCGATCTCCTGCACCGCGCTGCGGTTCATCAGGTCTTGCAGGCTGATGCCGTTGAGGTATTCGTAGATACGGCCACTGAGGTCGTGCCAGAGTTCGTGGGTCAGGCAGCGACCGTCCTCCTGGCAGTTGCCCTCGCCGCCACAGCGGGTGGTGTCTATGTTTTCATCCACCGCGCCTATGACCTCGGCGACGAAGATGCTGGAGGCTTCGCGCCCCAGGCTGTAGCCGCCGCCCGGCCCGCGCACGCTGGATACCAGTGAACGCTTGCGCAGGCGGGAGAAAAGCTGCTCCAGATAGGACAGCGAGATGCCCTGGCGCTGGGCAATGTCGGCCAGGGTAATCGGCCCCTGGCCGTGATGCAGGGCCAGATCAAGCATTGCCGTTACCGCATAACGCCCTTTAGTTGTCAGCCTCACGATACAATCTCCAATTCATTCTGTGGTCGAGTTAGTCATCACTATACAATACCAAGTAAAATAATCAACTATTATTCACGCGACCTGAGTGGGGCTTATTCCGACCCAGAGGGCCAGCCAGCCCTGACTCAGGTGCTGGCCAGGCGCGTCTCCTCTTCGGCCTTCTGCTCCTGCAACTGCTGGATCTCGTCGGCGGTGGAGTGAATCTCGCAGGCCTTCAGCTCCGGCAGTTCCAGGTCGTCCTCGTAGGCCCCCATGGCCTTGAGGGTGTTGCACATGTTCTGCATACGCTTATCCATCACATGGATATGATCCAGCATGCAGTTGATGGCGTGGGCCACCGGATCGGGGGCATCGGCGGTGACGCCGTAGGCATCGAAGCCCATCTTTTCTGCGATTTGCTTGCGGTGGCTGTCATCGCCCTCCGCTTCGCGCTGGATCAGCCGACCGGGCACGCCCACCACGGTGGCATTGGCCGGTACCGCCTTGACCACCACAGCGTTGGAGCCGATACGCACGCCATCGCCGATCTCAATCGGCCCCAGCACCTTGGCCCCGGCCCCCACCACCACGTCCCGGCCCAGGGTGGGGTGGCGCTTGCCCTTCTCCCAACTGGTGCCGCCGAGGGTGACGCCGTGGTAGAGGGTGCAGTCATCGCCGATCACCGCCGTCTCGCCGATCACCACGCCCATGCCGTGGTCGATGAACAGGCGGCGACCGATCTGGGCGCCGGGGTGGATCTCTATGCCGGTGAACCAGCGAGTCAGGTGGGAAAGCATGCGCGCCAGCCAGAACCACTTGCCCAGCCAGAGGCGATGGGCCAGGCGATAGGCGATCAGGGCATGCAGGCCAGGATAGGTGGTCAGCACCTCGAACCGCCCGCGCGCGGCGGGGTCGCGGTCGAACACGCATCGGATGTCTTCTTGCAAGCGACTGAACATCTTTGGCCTTTTCCCGGTGATTGGCTCAACTATTGGGGCGGGTTAGACATTATCCATAAAACCCTTCAGATTACTAGGCCATATCCGACCGCCAGCCATCAGCGGCCAACGGCAGGACCAACGTCGGGTCAGGCTGCGCTAACCCGACCTACCCAATTGGCTTAAGGTTTGTGGGCAATCAGGAACCTCTATGGTCGGCGCATGGATTTGCGCCCCTGGCAGGCGCTGAGGATGCCGTGCAGGATGTTCAGCTCATCCTGCTCCGGCCGGGCGCGGGCGAACAGGCGGCGCAGGCGCAGCAAGAGCTTCTCCTGCTGTTTTGGGTCGCTGAAGCCGACCTCCACCAGGGCCTGAGCCAGGTGCCGATGAAACCGCTCCATGGCCAGGCTGTCGGCCGGCTGCATGGCTCCCTCCTGATCGGGGGACGCTGGCCGTTGCCGCGTTGCCATGTTCAGCTCGTAGCTGATCACCTGCACCGCCATGGCCAGGTTCAGGCTGCTGTAATCCGGGTTGGAAGGGATGTGTACCAGATAGTGGCACAGGGCCAGCTCGTCATTGCTCAGGCCGGAGCTTTCCCGGCCAAACACCAGGGCCACCGGCCCTTCGCGGGCCTCGCTCAGCACCTGGGCGGCGCAGGCACGGGGATCGAACTGGGGCCAGTGTACGGCGCGCAGACGGGCGCTGGCCCCCACCACCAGACGGCAATCGCGCAGCGCCTGCGGCAGATCGTCGCACTGCACGGCCGTGGCCAGCAGGTCATCGGCACCCGAGGCGCGGGCGCTGGCCTCGGCGCTGGGGAAGACCTTGGGCCGCACCAGATAGAGCCGCGACAGGCACATGTTCTTCATCGCCCGGGCAACGGCACCTATGTTACCGGGATGGCTGGTCTCCACCAGCACGATGCGAATCGGGTCAAGCATGATAGGTTCGTCTCCTCAAGGGGGGCTTAGGCCTGCGCAAAATCGCTTTATCCGCCCATCCTGATCGGGTATCTTGTCGCCCCATGCAACCCATGACCAACATCGCGGTTCGCGCCGCCCGCGCCGCCGGTAAGATACAGATGCAGTATTTTAACCGGCTTGACAGCCTCACCGTGACAAAAAAGGGGCCTAACGACTTCGTTTCCGAGGTGGATCGCGCCAGCGAGCAGGAGATCATCCAGGTCCTCAGGGCGGCCTACCCCGGTCACGCCATCCTCGCCGAGGAGACCGGCGTACAGGACGGCAACGACTACCAGTGGGTGATCGACCCGCTGGACGGCACCACCAATTACCTGCACGGCTTTCCCCAGTTCGCCGTCTCCATTGCCTGTCGCCACAAGGCTGAACTGATCAGCGGCGTGGTCTATGACCCCTTCAAGGATGAGATGTTCACCGCCGACAAGGGCAACGGTGCCTATCTGAACGACCGCCGCCTGCGCGTGAGCAACCGCAAGGGCCTGGACGGTGCCTTGATCGGCACCGGTTTTCCCTTCCGCGATCAGACCCACCTGGATACCTACAGCGAGATGTTCAAGGCCATGATCAGCGAGACCGCCGGCCTGCGCCGCCCCGGTTCCGCCGCCCTGGATTTTGCCTATGTGGCGGCTGGCCGCCTGGATGGCTTCTGGGAGCTGGGCCTGTCGGTGTGGGATTTCGCCGCCGGTGCCCTGCTGATACGCGAGGCCGGCGGTACGGTCACGGATATCTCCGGCGGCGACAAACACATGCAAACCGGCAATGTAGTCGCCGGCTCCATCAAGGTCCACAGCGAGATGGTGCGCCTGCTGCGGCCCTTCCTGCATGAGGGTTTACGCGCCTGAGTCGGCGCTCAAGTTAGCCCCCCACTGGCCGCTACTTGGGACTGTAGTCCTCAGCCCGTCATGTGGAAGCCTTATGTCCCGGCCAGAAATCAAGTCCCCCGTCAGCAACCGCGCCCTGGAAATGATCATGCGCGATGTCCTGGATGGCATGGAGGAAATCTCCCTGCACGCCGCCTACGCCGCCGAGCTGGAGGCCAGCACCGACTTCAGCCTGCTCCCCCCGGCCCCGGAACGGCCGGAAAACAACATCATCTACTTCCCCCAGCCCCTGCGGCGTATCGCCTGAGGGTGCGCGCAAACGGCCCGACCAGGGCGCGCCACCTATCAAGCAGGGCCGTCTCGGGTTAGACTATGGCCATCTGTTACCTGAGCAAGGAATTCCATCCATGGCCACCTCCAGCGCGCTGATCGAAAGCCGTTTGCAGCATCTCGAACGTCATCTGGAACAAGAAAACCCGGTCCTGCTGAAGGCCGTACAGAGCTTTCGCGAGCTGGACGCCATCGCCTACCGCATGGGCCTGCTCAAGCGGGACGATTCCTACACCTCGCACATCCCCTGGTGGCCCTTGATCGCCGTACTGGGTACCTTTTCCTCGGGCAAGTCCACCTTCATCAACGACTATCTGGGCGAGAAGCTCCAGCGTAGCGGCAATCAGGCAGTGGACGACAAGTTTACCGTCATCTGCTACAACCACGAGCGCACCAACAACGCCCTGCCCGGCGTGGCCCTGGACTCGGACCCACGCTTCCCCTTCTACCAGATCAGCGGCGAGATCGATAAGGTGGAACTGGGCGAGGGGGATCGTATCGACGCCTATCTGCAACTCAAGGCCTGCCCCAGCCAGCAGCTGCGCGGCAAGATCCTGATCGACTCCCCCGGTTTCGACGCCGATGCCCAGCGCACCTCCACCCTGCGCATCACCGACCACATCATCGATCTGTCCGACCTGGTGCTGGTGTTCTTCGACGCCCGCCACCCGGAACCCGGCGCCATGCGCGACACCCTGGAACACCTGGTCTCAGACACCATAAGGCGCAGTGATTCCGGCAAATTTCTCTACATCCTCAACCAGATAGACACCACCGCACGGGAAGACAACCCGGAAGACGTGATCGCCGCCTGGCAGCGCGCCCTGGGCGAGCGCGGCCTCACCGCCGGGCGCTTCTTCACCATCTACAACGAGGCCGCTTCGGTACCGATCGAGGAAGAGGCCCTGCGCAACCGCTTTCGGGGCAAGCGCGACGCCGACCTGAGCGAGATCCACGGCCGCATGCAGCAGGTGGAGATCGAGCGCGCCTACCGCATCATCGCCGCCCTGGAGAAGATGGCGCGGGACATCGAAGAAAAGGCGGTACCGGCCCTCACTCAGGCCCTGGCTCAGTGGCGCAAGCGCACCCTGATCAGCGATGCCCTGGTGTTCGGCCTGCTCGGTGCCGCTGCGGTGAGCCTGGGCCTGAAGCAGGACTATCTGAACAACCCGCCACTCTGGACCCAGGACCCAGGTCTGCTCTATGCCGCCGGTCTGGGCCTGCTGCTGCTGCTCATCGGCATCCACTTCGGGGTCAGGACCCTGACCGCCAAGAGCCTCAACCCCCAGCTGCGCAAGGCCAACGAGGGGCTGGAATACCGGGGCGACCTGGTCAATGCCTTCGCCCAATGCCGTCGCTATTGGCGCAGTATCTTCGCCCTCAACCCGGCCGGCTGGGGCCGACGCACGCGCAAGCGGCTGTATCGGGTGATCCACCAGACCGATGAGTACATCCAGACCCTGAATGACCGTTTCACCAACCCCTCGGGAGACGAGAGCCCGGATCAGCAAATGCAAAAGATCCTGAACAAAAACAGCGATTCATGAACCCCTTGAGCCTACCCAGGATCCAGGTCCCGGCCCATCCCCAGCCCAGCCCCCTGAGCGGGGCGGACAAGGCCGCCCTGATCGAGCGCATCAAGGCCCTGCTGCTAGAGCAGCGGGCGGTGCTGGTGGCACATTACTATGTGGATGGCGACCTGCAGGCCTTGGCCGAGGCCACGGGCGGCTGCGTGGCCGACTCCCTGGAGATGGCCCGCTTTGGCAGCGCCCAACAGGCCGACACCCTGGTGGTCTGCGGGGTGCGCTTCATGGGCGAGACGGCGAAGATCCTCAACCCGGAAAAGCGCGTGCTCATGCCCGACCTGGCCGCCAGCTGCTCCCTGGACGATGGCTGCCCCGCCGATCTGTTCGGCGGTTTTTGTGACCAGTACCCCGAGCATCAGGTAGTCGTCTATGCCAACACCAGCGCCGCAGTCAAGGCCCGCGCCGATTGGATGGTCACCTCCAGCATCGCCCTGCCGGTGATCCGCCACCTGCATCAGCAGGGGCAAAAGGTGCTCTGGGCACCGGACAAGCACCTGGGCCACTATGTGCAACAGCTGACCGGCATCGACATGGTGCTCTGGCCTGGTGCCTGCGTGGTGCATGAGGAGTTCAAGTCCGTCGCCCTGGAGCGCCTGCGCAAGCTGCACCCCCAGGCCGCCGTGCTGGTACACCCGGAATCCCCGAACGAAGTGGTGCAGCAGGCCGACGTGGTCGGCTCCACCACCCAGCTGATTCGGGCCGTGCACGACCTGCCCAACCCGGAGTTCATCGTCGCCACCGATGAGGGCATCTTCTGGAAGATGAAACAGCTCGCGCCGGACAAACAGCTCATCGCCGCCCCCACCGCCGGAGAGGGCGCCACCTGCGAATCCTGCGCCCACTGCCCCTGGATGGCGATGAACGACCTGGAAAAACTGGCCCACTGCCTGGAAACCGGCGGCCCGGAGATCCAGGTGGCCGAGGCCATCCGCGCCCGCGCCCTGGTCCCCATCCGGCGCATGTTGGACTTCGCCGCCAGCCAAGGCTAAGGGGCCAAGGCCCTTCGAGCATGGAGCAGGCGCCACCCATCCTGCATCTGGACCCCCTGTTTCTGGTGGTGATCAAGCCGCCCTGGCTGCTCTCCGTGCCGGGGCGCGGGCCAGACAAACAGGACTCGGTGGTCACCCGCCTGGCGCGGGATTTTCCCGCTATCCGCGAGGTGCATCGGCTGGACTGGGAGACCTCGGGGCTGATGCTGCTGGCGCGGGACAAGGCCAGCCACAGGGCGTTGAGCCTCCAGTTTCAGCAGCGCTCGGTGGAGAAGGAATACATCGCCCAGGTAGCGGGCCGGATAGCAGAGGCAGCGGGCCAGATTGAGCTGCCCCTGATCTGCGACTGGCCGAATCGGCCGCGCCAGCGGGTCGATCATCAGCTGGGCAAGCCCGCCCTCACCCTCTGGCAGTGCATTGCCCGTGACGCCGCCAGCAGCCGCCTGCTGCTGCGGCCCCACACCGGCCGCTCGCACCAATTGCGCGTTCATCTGGCCAGCATCGGCCACCCCATCCTCGGCGATGGCCTGTACGGCAACCCCAGCTCAGCGCCCCGGCTGCTGCTGCACGCCAGCCGCCTCAGCATAGACCACCCCGGCAGCGGCCAGCGCCTGATCTTCGACAGTCCGGCACCGTTTTAGCCGACATGGAATGATGACTGTGAAACAACCCAGCTGTTGCTACAGAAATGCTGAACTAGCGCGCGGAGCTGTTGAATTGTAGCCCGGATGCAGGGTAACGGAATCCGGGGTGTCGCTGCCCGTTCCATGTCCGTTAGGCTAGAATGCCCGCCCCACCCCCAGAAACCGCTGCCATGAAAAAAATTGAACACCGCCTTGAAGCCCTGATCTTCTCCAGCCGTTGGCTGCTGGCCCCCTTTTACCTGGGCCTGCTCCTGGCCATGGCCCTGTTGCTGGTGAAATTCATCAAGGAATTCATCCATTTCGTGCCCCTGGTGTTCACTGCCGAGGGGGGTGATGTCATCATCGGCGTACTCACCCTGATCGACGTGGTGATGGTGGCGAACCTGATCATCATCATCGTCTTTGCCGGATATGAAAACTTCGTCTCCCGCTTCGACGCCGCCGGCCATGAGGATTGGCCGAGCTGGATGGGCCATGTCGGCTTCGCCGAGCTGAAGATGAAGCTGATCGGCTCCATCGTCGCCATCTCCGGCATTGAACTGCTCAAGGCCTTCATGCACGTGGAGAGCCTGACCAACGAGCAGCTGGCCTGGAAGGTAGGCATCCACATGACCTTCGTCATCTCCGGCGTGCTGTTTGCCCTGATGGACCGCATCTCCACCGGCAAGGCACCCCATACCAAGACCCCTGATGAGCCGCACTGAATCATCCGCCGTCGGTTCAGCTGGGATTCAGATTCGGTTCAGGCCGAGTTAAGCGGCCAGGCTCCATACTTCTCTCCACAGTCCCACTGTACCTTGTTCAACCCTACTTTGACCTACCTGGAGAGAACCATGAAACACTCAATCACCACATTGCTGATCACCACCTCCCTGGCCCTGCTGCTGCCGGCCAGCTCGGCCCTGGCCCAGGGCCGCTATGGCAGCAACATAGACCAGCGCCTGAAGCGGCAGGAAAGGCGTATCGAACAGGGCCTGCGCAGCGGTGAACTGACCCGCCGCGAGGCCCGGCAGTTACGCAAAAAGCACCGGCGTATCAGTCACCTCTATGAAGATAGCAGCCAGCATGGCCTGAGCAAGCCGGAACGGCGCAGGCTAGAACGCAAACTGAATCGGCTCAGTGACAGCATCTATAGTCTGAAACACAATGAGATCAAGCGCCCGCTGCACAGGGCCTATGCGCCCAAAGCCTTCGGCCACAGCCATTTTCAGGGCTATCAGCGGCACGGACGGGGCGACTACATCGCCTTCAGCGATAAGGGAATGCGGCTCATGCTGAGGTTCGATGACCGCTGAGACTGGCGGGAGGCTGGCGGTCCAATGCAAGAGCTGAAGCTAGAGTTGGCCTATTTCCTGCTTTATTTCAACCAGGCACCATCGGCCTGACAGAGAAATGAGTCATGAGGCACGCTGTTTCACATCTGATCCGGGAACCCATCTACCGCTTGAGGCTGCATCTGTTTCTACGGAAATTCAGTGGCTAAGGCTAGAAATCTAAGGTGAACAGCAGGGTCCGGTGGTGTAGTATCATCACCGGACCCAACTATTTCAGGAGCCTTGCGCCCATGCACTGCGATACCAAGTTATTCAAGAAGGGCGAGTTGCTGCACAAGACCCTCAACCGCAAGGTCGGCGAGCAGCCTACCGATAGCAACCTCAAGGAGCTTTCCCGCTTGATGGGGCTGCAACCCTCCTATATCTACCAGGCCATTCGCTACTACATCGCCAACCTGCGCCGTTGAACCAAGCGCATCATGCCAGCGGCATCAGGCCAGATTCTGACGCATCAGCAACTTCTCCCTGGGTGCCATCAAAAGTGGCAGAAGCAGCCTTTTTACCAGCTTTTTGGGGCTGGGGCGGGGCAGGCGGGCAGGCATTTTCTGTTGGTATTGTTCTCGGTTCACGACAGGCCCTCCAGTGATTAACAGGCAACATTTTGCCTGCTTGGGCGGCGGATTTCCGTGAACCGGTTCACAATACCGAAGACAGAGGACAGAGGAGCAGAGTGGGGCCAAGGGTCTTCAGGTTCCGTTGTCGTACAGAAAGCCCCGGCTGAGGATCCGCTCGAACTCATCCGGCGGCAGCGGTCGGCTGTAGAAAAAGCCCTGCACCAGGTCGCAGGACTGCCCCCGCAGTATGTCGATGTGCTCCAGGCTCTCCGCCCCCTCGGCCACCACCTCCAGACCCAGGCCCCGTGACAGGCCGATGATGGCATTGGTGATCTCCGCCATCTTCGGATTGCCGACCATGTCCTGGATAAAGGCGCGGTCGATCTTCAGGGTGGTGATGGGGAAGCGGCTCAGGTAGCTGAGGCTGGAATAGCCGGTACCGAAGTCATCGATGGAGATGTGTATGCCCATATCACGGAAGGTAGTGAGCTTGCGGATCACCTCCTCGACATTACCCACCAGCATACTCTCGGTGATCTCCAACTCCAGGTACTGCGGCGGCAGACCGCTGTCCGCCAGGGCCTGCTCCACCTTGTGCAGCAGCTGGGGGTCACGAAACTGCGAGGCGGTGACGTTGACCGAGATACGCAGCGGCCGATAGCCCTTGCCCAGCCACTCGGCGGCCTGCTGACAGGATCGGCGCAGGACGAAATCACCTATACCCCCCACCAGACCGGCCTCCTCCGCCACCGGAATGAAGTCACCCGGCGGGATCAGGCCCATGCCCGGCCGCTGCCAGCGCACCAGCGCCTCGGCCCCGACCACGGCGTTATCGCCGAGGGACACCTTGGGCTGATAATAGACGACAAACTCACCGCTGATCAGGGCCTGGCGAATGCCGCGCTCCATCTCGATGCGGGTCTTTGCCGCCTGGTTCATCTCGGCGGCGAAGAACTGATAATGGTTGCCACCCTGCTTCTTCTGGTGGCGCATGGCACTCTCGGCATGACTCAGCAGCCGCTGGCACTCGCCACCATCCTCGGGAAAGATGCTGATGCCGATACTTACCGAGATAGTCACATCGCGCTTATCCACCCGAATCGGCCGACCCAGGGCGTGCAGGATCTTTTCCGCCACCAGCACGCTATCGCCGGTGGAAGCGATCTGCATCACCGCGCCGAACATATCACCGTCCAGCCGCGCCAGGGTGTCGCTGCGGCGAATGGTAGCGCTCAGGCGCTGGCCTATCTCTTTGAGTACCAGATCACCCACCTCACGGCCCAGGCCATCGTTGATCAGCACGAAGCGATCCACCCCGATGAGCAACAGGGCGACGGATTTCTTCACCCGCGCCGCAGCGATCAGGGCCTGATCCACCCGATCGAGAAACAGCGCCCGGTTGGGCAGGCCGGTGAGGGAGTCATGCTGGATGTTACCGGTCGGGTTCTGCTCCGTCTCCGGCGGCAGCAGCCACAGCAGCCAGAGGGCGCTGTGGCTCAGATTGGGCGCGATGCGCTTGAGTTCTACCCGGGCGGACAGCAGCCGACCATCGCCACGCCGCAACTGCATCACCCCCTGCCAGTCCCGCCCCTGTTGCGCCGCCTGCTCCATCTCCACGCAGCCCACCGCGCCATCCGGGGTGAGCTGCAAGAAGGGCTTGCCACGCAGGGCGTCCGGCAGGTGCCGGGTCAGCTGGGTAAAGGGCAGGTTGATCTGGCGAAAGCACAGCTGTTCATCGCACAGGGCCAGGGGGTCACGGGAGGAGGACAGGATCATGTCCAGGGAAGAGCTGAGCACCAGCTCGTAGAGTTTATCGGTACTGTCCATGGGATACGCAAGGCTCCAGCAAGTCTTCTGAGCAGGGATGATAGGGCAATATTGCCTAAGAAACCCGATGTTTTCCATGTTTGTTATAACCTAGCGGCTTAACCCTCATCCTTCCCGCCAGGCAGTGGCGGGAATCCCGTGCCAAGAAGGGCAGGCCTCGCGCCTTGGGCAGGCTGGCTTGAGAATCTGGTTTACAAAACCCACATCTGGCACTGATCCTGCTAAGATTTATCCCAAACCCAACAGCCATCAGATGGAAAAGCGAGCCATGAAAAAGAATTTTCCCGTCACCCAGCGTGAAATCAGCTACGGCGACGACGTAATCCTGACATCGACCACGGACCTCAAGGGCATCATCACCTACGCCAACAACGACTTCATCAAGATCAGCGGCTACAGCGAGGATGAGCTGCTCGGCAGCAACCACAACATAGTGCGCCACCCGGACATGCCGCCGGCCGCCTTCCAGCACCTCTGGGATACCGTCAAGACGGGCCAATCCTGGCGCGGCATCGTCAAGAACCGCAGCAAGAACGGCGACCACTACTGGGTGGATGCCTACGTCACCCCGGTGGTGGAGCATGGCCAGACCATCGGCTACCAATCGGTGCGCACCCGCCCCAACCGCGAGCAGATCCAGCAGGCCGAGGCCCTCTACGCCAAGCTCAACGACGGCAGCCTGAGCAAGCTCCCCAGCTCGCGCAAGGCCCTGGACCTGGGTCTGAATCTGCGCATTCCCCTGGCCCTGGGGCTGCTCTTTCTGCTCAGCCTGGGCGCTGCCCTGCTGGGACAGATGCGGCCCGAACAGGCCGCCCTGATCGCCTGGCTCAACGCCGGGGCCAGCGGCCTGGGCACGCTGGTGATCTGGCAATTGCTGCATCACACCCTGATCAAGCCCATGGGGCATGTGGTGGAGATCGCCAAGGCCATCAGCCAGGGCGATCTATTGAAGAAGATCGAGATCAACCGGCAGGACGAACTGGGCGAGATGCTACAGGCGCTAAAGATGATGCAGGCACGCCTGCGCACCGTCATCGGGCGCCTTTCCGAAAGCGCCAACGAGGTGGCCGGAGCCGCCGACGACCTGGCCCTGTCCGCCGATGGCGTGGTGCGCTTCATGGGTCAGCAAAGCTCCGAGACCGAGCAGGTAGCCACCGCCATGAACCAGATGACGGCCACGGTCAACGAAGTATCCAACAGCGTAGTGGCCACCGCAGATGCCGCCCACAACGCCAACCAAAAGGCCAGCCAGGGCCAGCAGATGATCAGCGACACCCTGAGCGAGATCCGCACCCTGGTACAGCGCATCGAGCAGTCATCCAACACCGTGCAGGAGTTGCAGGACAGCGGTCAGAACATCGTCAAGATCATGACGGTCATCCAGGAGATAGCCGAGCAGACCAATCTGCTGGCGCTCAACGCCGCCATCGAGGCGGCCCGCGCCGGCGATGTGGGCCGAGGCTTCGCCGTGGTGGCCGATGAGGTGCGCACCCTGGCCTCGCGCACCAAAAGCGCCACCGAGGAGATCAACGACATGGTCAACGCCCTGGGCACCGGCATCCAGGGCACCACCCAGGCCATGGGCGAGGTGCGCGAACGCGCCCTCTCCACCCAGCAGTTCGCCGAGGACATGGGCCAGGCGCTGGGCGAGATCACCGGCTCCATCAGCCAGATCTCCAGCATGGCCAACCAGATCGCCACCGCCTCCACCGAGCAGAGCAGCGTCTCGGAGGAGATCAACCGCAACATCGTGCGCATCCACGAACTCTCCGAGGAGACCATGCAGCAGGCCCGCATCAGCAGCCAGGCCGGTTCCAATCTGGCCGGTCTGGCCGGCAAGCTGCAACGCATCGCCGCCACCTTCAACACCGGCGGCGGCCTGCAGCGGCTTGACTTCGGCCAGGCCAAGCAGGCCCATCTGGACTGGAAGCGCCGTGTCCGCGCCCTGCTCGACAGCAAGGGGCAAATCGACCCAGGGCAGTTGGTCACCCACAAGAACTGCGTGCTGGGCAAGTGGTATTACGATACCGGCCTGCGCAAATACGGTGACCATGCGGAAATGAAGGCCTTAGAACGCCCCCACGCCGAATTCCACCGCAAGGTGCGGGAAATCGTCGATCAAAATCGACTGGGCAAAAAGCATGAGGCCGAGCGCCTGTTCAGCGAACTAGACCGCCTCTCCGGTGAAATCGTCCGCCAGCTGGAGGCCCTGGAGCGCAAGCTGGGCCAATAAGGCCGCTCTGGGACGCGTGGCACTCTTCAACTTAAAAAGAGCATTTGGCCACAGAAGCACAGAGTACATAGAGAAAAATCAATGTGCTGGAAAGCGAACACCCAACACCTTCTAGGTGAGCCCGGTCTGATAGCTAACTCATTGAAACAACTCTGTGATCTCTCTGTCTCTGTGGCTTAACTGAGGAATATAGGTTCAACCGAAAAAGAGCAGTTGAACCGCAGATTTCACCGATTTACACAGATTTTTCAGTGTGTTTGCCAAGTGCACACACTCAGCCAACGGGTGACTGGCTAAGTCACTCTAACCCAATGAAAATACATAAATTTAATCTGCGATAATCGGCGTAATCTGCGGTTTATAGGATCAAGAACCGATGTTGGCCTCCCTGGCCGAGTGGATCAACACATCCCCCTGAACCCGCCCCGCCCCTCAGAGATCGATAAAGCTGGCCTTCCAGCTGCTGGATGGGACGGAACCCCTTTCTACAGGGGGAACGCCGATGACCTCAGGGTCGGTCGGCAGGTGATCGGCCTTGCTGGCGGAGCGCAACTGAGCACGGATACGCGCCTGGCGCTGCTTGGGCATGTCTGCCAGGTGCTCTTGGTAGGGTCCATCCAGCCGGGCCAGCAGCTTGGCATCGCGGGAGTAGATGTCGTTGCGGAAATTGACCCGACCATTGGCCGCCTCGGCCGTCAGGTAGCGGATGAAGATCGGCAGGGGTTGCTCCAGATTGGCCTGCAGGGTGCTGCCGCTGGCCAACACCCGGTCGATGCGAGCCCTGTCCCAGCCCTGGCGGCCCAACAGGCGCTCGGCCAGCTCAAAGGGGTCACGCAGGCGCACGCAGCCGGAGCTGGTGGTACGCACCTCGCGGCTGAACAGTTCCCTATGGTTGGTGTCGTGCAGAAACACGTGATGCGTGTTGGGGAACATGAACTTGACCCGGCCCAGGGCATTGTTGGGGCCGGGCGGCTGGCGCACGATATAGGGCATGCGATCGAGTGATTTCCAGTCCACCGCATGGGGATCGATGCGCTTGCCCTGCTCGTCAAGCAGCTGGTAGCCCTTTTTGTCCAGGTAACCGGGGTCGATCTTCAGGCTGGGCAGTATGGTGCGCCGATTGATACCAGGCGGCACCGACCAGGTCGGGTTGAAGATCAGATGCTCCATGCGGTCGCTGAAGATGGGCGTGCGGGTGGCGGACTTGCCCACCTGTACCCGCTCCTGCCAGATGGTTTCGCCCTGGCGTACCCAGCGCAGCTTGAAACCGGCCACGTCGATCAGCAGGTATTCCTCCTCGGCCAGGGGGTCGAACCAGCGCTGGCGCTCCAGATTGATGCGGATCTGATCGATGCGCTGGCCGATGGTGATGTTCATCGCCGCAAGCGTGACGGGGCCGACGATGCCGTCTATGTTGAGGTTGCGTTCCTCCTGAAAATCGCGCACCGCCTGCTCCAGGGCCTCATCGTAGCGGGTTTCATCCTGCTCGGCGGCCAGCCCCAGGTCCAGGCGTTGGCGCAGCAGGGGTACGCGGGCATTCTTCATGCCCAGCTTGAGGGCCCGCCCGGCGGGTATGTGCTGCCAGCCCTGGCTGCCGATGTGCCGGTAATGCTCCACCAGAGCCTCACGCAGCAGCCAGTATTGTTCGTGCTGCGGTCGCGCTGCGGCCAGGGCCTGATCGATCTGCCCCTGTTTGATCCAGGCCAGAAGCTGACTGTCACGGTTGTCTGAGCGCCTTGCCTTGGGATAGTTGTAATCGGCATCCAGTTGCTCGGGATCTACCTTGCCGTATTCCAGGTTATGCAGCAGGCGCAGCAGGGCCTCGCTCAGGCTCAGATCGACCAGGGCCCACTCGGCGGCATCCTCGGGTTGCAAGGCGGCATCTTCCAGATAGAACAGGATCGGCTCCAGGCGATAAGCATCCGCCAGCAGACCGTCCAGCACCAGGCCATCCAGGGCCTGGGAGAAGGAGGCAATGGCCTCGGCCCGCCACAGGGGGCCGTACCCATTGGCCTGATACAGGCGAGTCAGGGCTGCCTTGCGGTAGAGTTTGAGCCCGGCCGGCAGGGCGCTCTGGCCAGACAACAGCCCCTTGAGGGCAGCGACAAAGTCCGTCCGGGGTTCGACCTCGGCGACTGGGCGCGGGCCAGGCGCACCTTCCGGGCCGGTCGGATCGGCCTCGGGCACTTCTGTGGCCATCGTCTGATCCGTTTCAGTGTCTGTGCCGGGCGCTGTGCTCGGCTGCTCAGCCTCGGGCCCCGGTTCGTGCTTCTGCACCGGGTTGGGGTCGGCCAGAGGCCCCTCTGCCTGGGGCTCGACAAGAGGCTCGAGTCCTGCGGACGCAGCGGGCTCCACCAGCCGCGGCTCGGCCGCGCCCTGCCGTGGCTGCGGAGAGGCTTCTGGGGTCAATGGGTGTTCAGGGGGCTCAGGGACAACATCGGCACGGATCGGCACAACCGGCGGCACATCGGCCACAGTGGCAGCGCCCGGCATCGGCTCGGCCACCGCCAGACTCAGGCTCAGGCCCAACAGCAACACAGATAACCATGACAGAGAACGAATCATCTAGGCAAACCCTAATCAAGAAATAATGTGACTGCTGGGGCCACTTGTTCCCCCTCTCCTCACCGGCCTCAATGGAGAGAGGCGAGTCGTTTCGCGGTTAGAACAGCTAAACCAGACCGGGTTCTATCGCCAGGGGATCAACCCCAGGCAAAAAAATACCCGATTCTTAGGGGAATCGGGTATTCAGGGTAGAAGCCTGGCAGTGACTTACTCTCACATGGGGAGACCCCACACTACCATCAGCGATGCCCCGTTTCACTTCCGAGTTCGGGATGGGATCGGGTGGTTCCAAGGCTCTATGGCCGCCAGGCAATTTAGTGGTGAAGTCGATATTTCGCCTTCACGCATTCGGTGATGAAGTCTTGTATCTTGATTCTTCTTACTCTTGCAGACCTCAGGCGCTCTGTAGCACAGAACACTTGGGTGTTATATGGTCAAGCCTCACGGTCAATTAGTACGGGTTAGCTCCACACGTTACCGCGCTTCTACATCCCGCCTATCAACGTCGTAGTCTTCAACGGACCTTCAGGGGCCTCAAGGGCCCAGGGAGATCTCATCTTGGGGCCGGTTTCCCGCTTAGATGCTTTCAGCGGTTATCCGTTCCGTACTTAGCTACCCGGCAATGCCACTGGCGTGACAACCGGAACACCAGAGGTACGTCCACTCCGGTCCTCTCGTACTAGGAGCAGCTCCCCTCAAATCTCCAACGCCCACGGCAGATAGGGACCGAACTGTCTCACGACGTTCTAAACCCAGCTCGCGTACCACTTTAAATGGCGAACAGCCATACCCTTGGGACCGACTTCAGCCCCAGGATGTGATGAGCCGACATCGAGGTGCCAAACTCCCCCGTCGATATGAACTCTTGGGAGGAATCAGCCTGTTATCCCCGGAGTACCTTTTATCCGTTGAGCGATGGCCCTTCCATTCAGAACCACCGGATCACTATGACCTGCTTTCGCACCTGCTCGGCGTGTCTGCCTCGCAGTCAAGCACCCTTATGCCATTGCACTAATCTTCCGATTTCCGACCGGAATTAGGGTACCTTCGTGCTCCTCCGTTACTCTTTGGGAGGAGACCGCCCCAGTCAAACTACCCACCATGCACGGTCCCCGACTTGCGCCTGGGTTAGAACTCCAAACATACCAGGGTGGTATTTCAAGGTCGGCTCCACGCAGACTGGCGTCCACGCTTCAGCGCCTCCCACCTATCCTACACAAGTAGGCTCAAAGTCCAGTGCAAAGCTGTAGTAAAGGTTCACGGGGTCTTTCCGTCTAGCCGCGGGTACACTGCATCTTCACAGCAAGTTCAATTTCACTGAGTCTCGGGTGGAGACAGTGTGGCCATCATTACGCCATTCGTGCAGGTCGGAACTTACCCGACAAGGAATTTCGCTACCTTAGGACCGTTATAGTTACGGCCGCCGTTTACCGGGGCTTCGATCAAATGCTTCTCCGAAGATAACATCATCAATTAACCTTCCGGCACCGGGCAGGCGTCACACCCTATACGTCCTCTTTCGAGTTTGCAGAGTGCTATGTTTTTAATAAACAGTTGCAGCCACCTTTTCACTGCGGCCCACTTGCGTGGGCGTACCTTCTCCCGAAGTTACGGTACCATTTTGCCTAGTTCCTTCACCCGAGTTCTCTCAAGCGCCTTGGAATACTCATCCCGCCCACCTGTGTCGGTTTGGGGTACGGTCTGTATGTGGGGGCTATTTCCTGGAACTGCTAGCTCCTTTTCGAGACAACCAACGCCCGATCAGGAATTCCGCAATCCGTCACTCTCCCACAGGTACTGGAATATTAACCAGTTTCCCATCGACTACGCCTTTCGGCTTCGCCTTAGGGGCCGACTTACCCTGCGCCGATTAACGTTGCGCAGGAACCCTTGGGCTTTCGGCGAGGGGGCCTTTCACCCCCTTTATCGTTACTCATGTCAGCATTCGCACTTCCGATACCTCCAGCATGCTTCACAACACACCTTCAACGGCTTACGGAACGCTCCTCTACCATGCAAGCAAGCTTGCATCCGCAGCTTCGGTACATATCTTAAGCCCCGTTAAATCTTCCGCGCAGGCCGACTCGACCAGTGAGCTATTACGCTTTCTTTAAAGGATGGCTGCTTCTAAGCCAACCTCCTGGCTGTCTGGGCCTTCCCACATCGTTTCCCACTGAGATATGATTTTGGGACCTTAGCTGGCGGTCTGGGTTGTTTCCCTTTCCACGACGAACGTTAGCACCCGCCGTGTGTCTCCCGTGATTGCACTCGCTGGTATTCGGAGTTTGCATCGGGTTGGTAAGTCGGGATGACCCCCTAGCCGAAACAGTGCTCTACCCCCAGCGGTGATTCACGAGGCGCTACCTAAATAGCTTTCGAGGAGAACCAGCTATCTCCGGGCTTGATTAGCCTTTCACTCCGACCCACAGCTCATCCGAATCTTTTTCAACAGATCCCGGTTCGGTCCTCCAGTAGGTGTTACCCCACCTTCAACCTGGCCATGGGTAGATCGCCCGGTTTCGGGTCTACTCCCAACGACTATGCGCCCTATTAAGACTCGCTTTCGCTACGGCTCCCCTAGTCGGTTAACCTTGCCATTGAGATGTAAGTCGCTGACCCATTATACAAAAGGTACGCAGTCACCCGACCACTCAAT
>CP032508.2:3722500-3729461 GCA_009497875.2 gamma proteobacterium SS-5
AGCAGCTCGGCGCGCTGGCGCAGCATGTCCGGATCGGCCAGCGCCACCAGACGCTGGGGGCGCGCCTCGCAGGCCAGCTGCAGGCAGAGGTCCGGGCCGATACCGGCCGGCTCGCCCGGGGTCAATAGCAAAGACGTGGTGGTGGACATTTGGGTGGGGCTTTGGGTTACTGTGAAACAACATTAGGGTTCGCCGCCCATCCTGGGGGCTCCAAGCGGCTGGCTCGGAGGTGTAGCGTCGCGGGATAGGTGTGGCCATGCTCAGCGGCAACCCCGGATTCCATTTCATTATCCGAGCACCAATTCAGAATTTTCGGGCTCAGCGCCCCCAGGCTCAATCCAGCTCGGGCCGGTTGAGGCGGATTTCGATGTAGGCCTCGTCGCGCAGGCGGCGCAGGTATTGCTGGATCGCCTCCTGCCCCTTGCGTTGTTTGATGGCGGCGCTGGCCTGGTTACGGCGCTGGTCGTCGGTGCTGTCGTAATCACGCCGCTCCTGCACCTGGATCAGGTGCCAGCCCATCTGGGTCTTGAACGGCTGACTGACCTCCTTGGGCTGCAGGGCGTCCATCTGCTGGCGAAACTCCGGCAGCACGTCATTGGCGCTAAGCCAGCCCAGCTCACCGCCCTTGATCGCCGAGGCTGTGTCCTGGGAGTGGGCGCGGGCCAGGGCGGCAAAGTCATCGCCGCCGACGATGCGGCTACGCAGTTGCTCCAGCCGGGTGCGGGCGTCCAGGTCCGAGGTGAGTTCGTTGGTGCGGATCAGGATGTGGCGCACCTGGGTCTGGTTGATCAGCTTGCGCTGGGTCTCGCCCTTGCGGTTGAGCAGCTTGACCACATGGTAGCCACCGCTGCCACGGATCGGCTCGCTGACCTGGCCGACCTTGAGCAGGGGCACCTTGTCGGCGATGGCACCGGGCAGTTCGGTGCGCTTCTTCCAGCCCAGATCGCCCCCCTCCAGGGCATTGTCCGCCGAGGAGTTGCGCATCGCCAGCTGGGCAAAGTCGGCCCCCTCGCGCAGCTGTTTGACCAGGCCTGCTGCCTGCTCCCGTGCCTTGACCAGCTCGCTGGACTCGGCCCCGGTCGGCACCGGGATGAGGATATGACCCACCCGATAGCTGATCTTGGCATCCCCCAGCCGGGCCTCCTGGCTGAGGAAGGCGTTGATCTCCTGCTCGGAGACCTGGATCTTGCTCAGTACCTGCTGGCTGTGCAGGCGGTTGAGCAGAAATTCCTCTTCTATGCCCTGCTTGAACAGCTTGTAGCTGATGCCCTCGCGCTCCAGGGCGCTGCGGAACTGGCCTATGCTCAGGCCATTGCGCTGGGCGATGCCATTGATCGCCTTGGCCACCAGGCCCTCGTCCACGGCGATGCCGGCGCGCTGGGCGGCGGCCAGCTGCAGACGGCGCACAATGAGCTGGTCGAGCACCTTTTGCTCTATCACCTCACGCGGCGGCAGCTTGACCCCAGGGCGGCGGTTCTGCAGCAGGATCTGCTTGATCTTGGCCTCCAGCTCGCTGCGCATGACCAGATCGTCGTCCACCACGGCGACTATGCTGTCCACCTTGCCGTAGCTGGCGGCAAGGCCCAAGCCAGACAGCGCTAACAAAAACAAACCCAATATCAAACGCAAATTCATGATTCAGCCTTAACCCGGCAAAGCCGGAAGCAAGAAAGGACGCAGAGTACGCCAAGAAGCGCGGAGATCGCAGAGTTGTAGAGATATTCTTGTGAGATAACAACTCCCCTCCCCATCAGGGAGTGAGGGCTGGGTGAGGGGCTCAATGGCCTGAGTCGTTACCCCGTGAGAAGAAGAATTCAACTCTTTGCGTGCTCTGCGCTTCTCTGCGTCCTCTGCGTCCTGAAATTTTTGACATTCTACTCAGACGTTCATGGGCAAGGAACTCATAACCCGGCCCTGTAGCCCAGCACGCCCTCTTCGATCTCCCGGTCGGCGCTGTGGCCGATGGAGCCCAGGCCCTTGAGTTCCAACTGCAGGAAGACGCCGGTGGTGGTCTCGTCGTCGTTGACGTAATTGCGGCCGATGAAGCGGAATGCCCAGCAGCAGTCGTTGTATTCGATGCCGGCGAAGCGGTCCAGGGTCATTTCATCCTGCAGGGAGTAGTTCCAGCGGCCCACCAGGTTCCACTTGCTGTTCATCGGCAGGTGGAAGGAGGTATCCACCTGCTCCTGATCGTAAGCGGTATCCAGGGGGTTGTCTTCATAACGGTAGGCCAGGTTGAAGATGCGCCGCTGCTCATCCTTGTAGTGCAGCTGGGCGGCGCCCTTTTCCGCCTTGCTGCGCTCGTCGTCCCACTGCAGATAGAGCCTCGCGGCCAGCTGCGGGGTGATCTGGGAATTAAGCTCGCCCACCAGGGCCGACTGGCTTGCGGTTTCCACCGGCTGGCCGGGCAGCTGTACCCGCCGGTCCTCGAAATAGAAGGTCTGGCCCAGGCTGGCGCTGAGGTATTCCTGGCCGCTGTCGCTGGCAAACAGCCTTGTGGTCAGGGCCGCGGTGAGCTGGTTGGCATCGGCCTGACGGTCGGCGCCGACGAAGCGATTGTCGCGAAACAGGCTATCAAAGCTCATGCCGTACTCGGCGGTATCGAACAGCACCGGCTGGTCGGACTGGTCCTCATAGGGCACGTTCAGATAGAACAGGCGCGGCTCCAGGGTCTGCACCGCATCGCGGCCAAACCAGCGGGCCTCGCGCTCGAACACCAACCCGGTATCCAGGCTAAACAGGGGCAGGGTCCAGCCCGGATCGGTAATGGCGCCGGGGGCGGCATCTTCCAGCTCATAGCGGGTGTGGCGCAGGCTCAGCTTGGGGATGAAATGACCCCAGGGGCGCAGCAGCGGGTAGCTGATACCGGGCATCAGGTCCAGGCGCTGACCATCCAGGGTGCCGCTGCGAGCAAAGGCCACGTATTCCGCCTTGAGGTGCAGGTTCAGGCCGCTGTTGCTGGGCAGCTCGGCGTTGAGCAGGAACTGCGGCAGACGGTTGTAGGGTTCTTGAAAGGGAGTGAAATTGGGATCAACTGTCTGAAAGCCCTGCACCCGGCTGGTGAGGTTCCAGTAATCGCCGTAGTAGATGGCCTCGGCGGTGCGCTCCAGATGCACTAGGCTGGTGGCCCCCAGATTGGAACCGAAATCGCTCAGGTAATCGTCATCCGAGACCCAGTCGGCATGGATGCGCCCGGCCCAGCGCGGTGCCGGGTTGGACCAGTGGCGCAGGCTGAAGGCGGCGCGATCGGCATCCAGGCCCAGGCCCGGCTTGTCGTCATGCAGGTACTCGGCGCGGATCTCATTGCGCGACCAGGTATTGATGTGGCGCAACTCGCCGCCCAGCATCAGGCCACGCTCAGTCATGTAGCGAGGGGTGAGTGTGGCGTCGTAGTTGGGGGCCAGGTTGAGGTAATAGGGGGTACTGATATCCAGGCCCGTATCACTGTTGTTGGAGAGGCTCGGCAACAGAAAACCGGACTTGCGCCGGTCATCGATGGGAAAGCTCAGATAGGGGGTATAGAAGATGGGCACGCCCTTGAAACGTACCTTGGCATGGCGCGCCACGCCCACCCCCTCGGCCTCGTCCAGGTCCACCCGCTCGGCCTGCAGCTCCCAGTCTTGATTGCCGGGGCGGCAGGTGGTGTAGCTGACCTGACGGAAGCGGCGTCGGTCCTTGTCCAGGAACTGGGCCTCGGCCGCCGCGCCACGGGCACCGGCCTTGGGCAGGCGATAGGCGTGAATGTTGCTGATGCTGCCACGATCCTCGTTGAGAAAGAACTCGGCCGCGTCGGCGGACAGGCGCAGGTCCCGATCACGGTAGAACAGATCCCCCTTGAGCCGCAGCCGGTCGTGGCGCTGGTCGTAGCTAGCCCAGTCGGCGGCAAGGAAGCTATCGCCGCTGGTGACGCTGACATCCCCGGCAAACAGGCTCAGCTGCCGCTCCTGGTGAAACTCCATGGCATCGGCGTCGATCAGGGTCTGCTCCGCCACCAGCGTCGGCGGCAGGGCATAGGCGTACAGCTTACCGGCCTGGGGGCCGCAGCGCTGCCAATCCAGGCCCTCATCCAGCCGCAGCGCCCGCCCCTGCAAACCGCCATCACTGTGCACCGCCAGGGCGGTCAGGCTCAGCAACAGGCTGAACAGGACCAGCAGCAAGGCGTCGGTGAGACGGGGTAAAGGCAAGGAAACAAGCATCGGCGCAGGGCAACTCGGGGTGCAAACCTAGGGCTTGCAAAGGTCTCACATTCTTTGATTTTCTTCAACAGAAACAGACGCTTATATCGATTAAATCAAATTAACTAGCGGGCCTAACAGAATGATTTCTATGGTTTCTTGCCGGGAAAATTTTGGCTAGGGCTCGGGGCTCGGGGCTCGGGGCTCGGGGCTCGGGGCTCGGGGCTCGGGGCTCGGGGCTCGGGGCTCGGGGCTCGGGAGGCTTCGCCTCCCTTTACTGACCGCTGACAGCCATGTCGTCAACCTAGCAAGAAGCGCTGGCTGAGCGAAGCGGTGTCCTGAGCCTAGCCGAAGGGCTGAAGCCAGCTGGCCGCTGCCCTCAATCCGCCAACTCCTGCATGACCTGGACAAAGGCATCAAAGTGCTGCAACAGGTAGCGGCTCAGGTCCGGATCGAAATGGCTCCCGGCCTGGCTCTGGATGAACTGACTGACTTGGGCCGCCGACCAAGGGTCCTTGTAGGGTCGCGCCGTCATCAGGGCATCGAACACATCGGCCAGGGCGACGATGCGCCCCTCGATGGGGATGGCGTGGCCCTTCAGCCCCCTCGGATAACCGCTGCCATCCCAGTGTTCATGGTGGCAATGGGCAATGCTGGCGGCCAGGCACAACAGCTCGGAGTCATGGCCGTAATCACCCAACAGCTTCAGGCCCTTCTCCGTATGGGTATCCATGATCCGACGCTCCTCAGTGCTCAGCTCGCCCTGCTTGTGCAGGATGCTGTCGGGGATGCCAATCTTGCCGATGTCGTGCAGGGGCGCGGCCTTTTCGATCATGAAGCACAGCTCTGCCGGCAGCCCCGCACCCTTGGCTAACAGGCGACTGAAGCGCCCCACCCGCACCACATGCCGCCCGGTCTCCTGACACGCATGTCACCGGCCAGGGCGAGCAGATAGACCAGCTGATCATTGGCCTTGTCCAGCTCCTTGGTGCGCCGCGCCACCTCGCGCTCCAGCTCCTGGGCATAACGCGCCTGGGCCTTGAGGGAGCGCTGCACGCGCAGCAGGTTGCGCACCCGCAAGATCACCTCCAGCTGGTCGAAGGGCTTGTCGATGAAATCGTTGGCCCCACAGCGCAGGGCCTTGTGGCGCACCTCGCGGTTGTGCAGGCCGGTAATCACCAAAATAGCGAAGGGCAGTTGTTCGCCAAAGCGGGCCTTGAGCTGCTCCATCACCTCAAAACCGGACAGATGGGGCATTTCAATATCCAGCAGCAGCAGATCGATGGCACCGTTGATCTGATACAGATAGGTCATCAGCCTTCGGGGATCGGTGAGGGCATGACCTGGTTTGATGCCCTCATCCTCCAACAACTTGCTCAGGATCGAAACATTGGTCACAGAGTCATCGCAAATGACTACACGACAAGCGCCAAGCTCGACATCTTCCATATCTACCTCCCTAGAAAGCTCAAGGCCGCAAGTATAGCCAAGACGCAAGATGACAGAAAGCGCCTATTCTTGCCTTTACCCGAGAGTATGAGGGTAGGTAGCTGAATTATCTGATGGTGCGGCCAGCCGGGGTCGAACCGGCACGGGGTCACCCCCGAGGGATTTTAAGTCCCTTGCGTCTACCAATTTCGCCATGGCCGCTGTTGACCTCTGCCCCTGGGGCGCTCCGGTCGATGGCCATTGTAGCCCAAGCCTTGGGCTGCGCGCAGCGGCGGATGGATTTTGCTGCGCAGGACATGCCCCGACCGATCTATGCCGGTACAATGGCTGAGCTAGCCCATTGTCTGATTGAATAGGAAACCACCATGAGCCTAGAGATCTACCACAACCCCCGTTGCAGCAAGTCGCGCCAGGCCCTGGCCCTGCTGGAGGGGCAGGGCTTGGAGCCGCAGATCATCAACTACCTGGATAGCCCGCCGGATGCGGCCAGGCTGGAGCAGATCCTCGATCTGCTGCGGATGCAGCCACGGGATTTGATGCGCAAGGGCGAGAGCGAGTACAAAGACCTGAACCTGGCCGACCCCGATCTGAGCCGCGAGGAGCTGATCGCCGCCATGGTCGCGCATCCCCGGCTGATCGAGCGGCCCATTGTCATCCGTGATGACCAGGCCGCTCGGCTGGGCCGCCCGCCGGAGCAGGTGCTGGAGCTGTTCGCATGAGTTACGTCCTGGTGCTCTATTACAGCCGTCATGGCTCCACCCGCGCCATGGCCCGGCAGATTGCCCTGGGCATAGAGTCCGCTGGCCTGGAGGCGCGGCTGCGCAGCGTGCCCGAGGTGTCAGCGGTTTGCGAGGCGGTAGCCCCGAAGGTACCCGATGCAGGCGCGCCCTATGCCAGCGAGGACGACCTGCGCCACTGCGCCGGGCTGGCCCTGGGCAGCCCGACCCGGTTTGGCAACATGGCCGCGCCGCTGAAGCATTTCATCGACGGCACCTCGCCCCTGTGGCTGTCTGGCGCCCTGATCGGCAAGCCCGCGGCGGTGTTTGGCTCTACCTCCAGCCTGCACGGCGGTCAGGAAAGCACCCTGCTGAGCATGATGCTGCCCCTGCTGCATCAGGGCATGATCGTGCTCGGCCTGCCCTACAGCGAGGCGGACCTGCTCAGTACCCGCAGCGGCGGCACCCCCTACGGTGCCAGTCATTTGGCCGGGCCGGACAGCGACCTGCCGTTGAGCGAAGAGGAGACCCGTCTCTGTCGCGCCCTGGGCAAGCGTCTGGCGCAGACCGCCACCCAGCTGGCCGCCACCACGCCCTCTGCCTGAGTCGGAGCCCTCTGCC